>NZ_JAUBPE010000050.1:0-55925 GCF_036700565.1 Microcoleus pseudofavosus SVA1_A4 | reverse complement strand
TTGCCCAACAATAGCTCAAAACCTCTGCCCTAGTATTTCTGAGTATTTATACTCATCGCAAAAGTGACACGCTCCCCCTCCCAATTGTCTCTCTCCAGAAACAGGAAGTTCGGCAACCAGCAGTGTACGGGATTTAACGGATGTGACGGATAGATGTTCACAGAAGAGAAAAATTTTCCCCACTCGCACACTCAAACACTCTGCCAATCCGCCATTACAGGCAATCTGCCTAGTTGCTCGCAAGCCATTGACCAAAAAATCAAATCAGCTTGTATAATCAGAATAGTATGCAGCGCAGAAACAATTATGGACGAGATCGAGTACGCCAAACTCTATCAAGAACTGGCGGCAATTCTGAATGAGTTTAATTTGGGTTGGGTAGTTCAACAAGTAGCGGATACTGTAGAGATAGGCAAAGTAATTGAAGAGCGATCGCTCAAAAGAAAAACACCCCTGCTCAAGATAGAAGATTATACCGCAAAAGAACAACTTTTGCTGTTAATTGATGCTGTCGAACAAGCGACTGTGAACACTTCCGAAATGGAAGACGAAATTGCTTATTTCTTGAAAGTAGAATCAGAAACCTCTCCCCTCGGCACAAAAATTGTATTTGCGAATTCAGGCGCAGAAACAGCCCAAACAATCGAGTTTACCTCCAGCGTCACAGCCCCACGCCACAAACAGGCGATCGCCCTCAAGCAATTGCTCGAAAAACTGCCCTCCGGGCCCAGCAACTACGCCGTCAATTCCGAAATTAAGAGCAAATTAAAAAGCTCGATCGATCCCGATTTCAACGCAGCGACAGAACAAGCCAGAATTTTTGACGCTTACCTCTTCACTATTCTGCTAAAAGCAGTTGCTAATGAAGGCGGTACTATTTATTACAACAATGTTTTAGACGACGAAACACCGAAATATTTAACATTTAGAAAAACAGCGGGAAAAATCCACGGAACTGCACATCCATACACTCATGCTGTTGTGGAATTTCCCGACAAACCAGCCCTCGAAGTTCACCTTGGAGTAAAAGTCCAAGGTAGAGCCGGAGTTCTGCACAACTGCAACGTTTTAATCTTGTCCCAAAAAGAAGCGAATATCTGTCGCTTGCTCAACCGGGAGCCCCGACACTCGCAGGTAATTTTAGCAGTAAAATCCGAACACAGCACCTCGGAACTTCAACTAGAAACAGCCGGTGCTTTTATCGGCTTAGCCTCAGACATTCGCTACGAAGGCGGCAGCTATTTCATTTCTAACAGTTACTCCAAACCCGTAGCAAAACTGCTAACTACCGCTCGCAAAAAATGGGAACTCAACATTTTTCCGAGAGCCACAAACGATGTCCACCGGCTGATGTACTCATTTCAAACTATCTTTAAAGACTTTAAGGCCAGAAACTAACATCAGGGAATTGGGGATTGGGCATCGGGCATCGGGAATTGGGAATTGGGCATCGGGAATTGGGAATTGGGCATCGGAAGTAGTTAGTGTAGGGCTTATGCGTAAATTCCAAAGAAACCAGGTTTTTTACCAGGATTCAACGCTCAAATCCAGTATTTAGTAAAAAAACGGTTTCTGCGTCTAGGACTATAGTGGTTAGTGGTTACTGGTTAGTAGTTTTTCTAATAACAAATAAAAAACAACAAATTACCAATGCCCCATGCCCCATGCCCCATGCCCCATGCCCCATGCCCCATGCCCAATCTCCAATATAATTTATGATGTTGCGAGCACCCGAACCTTACGAATAATGTTTAAGAAAGATAAATCTTCCCTGCTGTTTACGATCGGAGCCGCCACACTTCTGATCGGTTTAGGCTTTCTCACCTACTCGATCGTCATTTCCCGCAGCTCCGCCAAAGATTTGCCGGCGGGAGCAACCGTTGTCCCGCAAGATACGATGATGGCCCTATCTATCACCACCGATGAATCGCAGTGGAATAAACTGCGAGAATTTGGCACGCCCGAGTCAAAAGCTTCGTTTGAAAGGTTTTTAAGCGAATTGCGCGATCGCCTCCTGACAAGCAACGGTTACGCCTACGCGCAAGACATTCAACCCTGGGTGGGGAATACGGCAATGGTGGCCTTTCTGCGAAACAAAATAGCCATACCAGTCCCCCCGCCCGCACCCAACGCGCCACCGCCTCCGCCAATTCAACAGTCAGTAGCAATTATCCTGCCAATTGCCAACCCGATCAAAGCCAAAGAATTATTAGCAAAACCCAGAGCCCTCAACCAAGGAAAAATGGTTGAGCGCAATTATAAAGGGGTGCAAGTTACAGAAACTCAAGGTATGCCCGATCGCAATTTCTCAGTCGCGGTACTCGGTACAAACTATCTAGCAGTCACCACAGATCCCACCGCCACAGATCGCATAATCGACACCTACAAAGGGGAACCATCCCTCGCCAAAACCCCCGGCTATGCAGACGCCGTACAACAAATAAAAAATTCCCCAGCCTTCGCTCAAATCTACGTCAATATGCCCGTTGCCGCCGCCTATGCCGCCGCCAACTCAGCCCGCGAAATTTCGGCGGAAAACCTCGAAAAACTGCAACAAAATCAGGGATTTGCCACCACAGCGACGCTGGATGCAGAAGGAATTGAATTCAAATCAATCTCTTGGCTGAAACCCGACTCTACCAGAAGGATAGCAGTAGAAAACAACGCTCTAAAAATGGTTAACCGCCTGCCAAACAATACAATAATGATGGTATCCGGCGGCAACTTGCAGCGTTTGTGGCAAGACTACGTATTGGGGGCCGAGGCAAACCCGCTTTCTCCGATTAATCCCCAAGTTTTGCGCGCCGGTTT
Organism: Microcoleus pseudofavosus SVA1_A4; assembly: GCF_036700565.1. Taxonomy (NCBI): domain Bacteria; kingdom Bacillati; phylum Cyanobacteriota; class Cyanophyceae; order Oscillatoriales; family Microcoleaceae; genus Microcoleus; species Microcoleus pseudofavosus. The sequence goes on along the minus strand of NZ_JAUBPE010000050.1, from coordinate 53,114 downwards.
AAAATCCACTACTGGCATGGATTTAGATAAAGACTTCATCAACTGGATGGCGGGAGAATTTTCTCTATCATTAATACCAGCCGCCGCCCAGAATCCCAAAGACAAATTTGCTGCTGGATTTGTATTTATGGTGGAAACAAACAACCGCAGCGCAGCCGACAAATCCCTCAAACAGCTTGATGAAACGATGAAAATGAAAGGGTTTAGAGTTGAGGAAATTCAAGCCGGCGGCAAACCTGCGATTAAATGGACATCGCCGTTTGGAGGGATTGCGGTAACTCGCGGCTGGATGAACGATGTAGCGTTTATCACAGTAGGAGCTCCCGTGGTTGATGCGATCGTTCCGGCACCGAAAAGTCCGCTTTTAAGCAGCGAACTGTTCCAGAAAACTGTACGATCGCAACTTAAACCCCACAACGGCAATTTCTTCATCGACACCGAGAGTGCGTTTAACCCGAAAAACCTAGCTTTGCCAGAGTTTCCTCCCAACCAAAAAATCTGGATAGACGCCACGCGGTCGATCGGCGTTACAGCGGCCGTCATTGGCGATCGTACCACCCGTTACGACGCTTTTGTCGGCCTCAAAAAATCCACCCAATCCACTCCTCCTGCAAATCCTTCACGGAGTCTTGCTTCACCGCGCCCTGCTTCACCGAGCCCTGCTTCACCAAGTCCCTCGCCCACCGTCCAAACTTCTCCCAACTAACTCTTAAATAGTTCAACAAATCCGCCTGGCCACCCCATTAAACAGCAACAGGGTGACAGATTAAAACCGAAAGGCAGCAGCAAGAAGCAAGAAGCAAGAACAAGACTTACGCATACGCACTAAAGAAACCGGGTTTTTTTATCGTTTCTGTGTGCTGCAACGAATTATTTTCGTTAAAAAACCCGGTTTCTATGCAGCCCTGCGTCCAGGAATACCAAAGCAACCGAGTTTTTTAAGCCCTGGACTCCAACTAAGTGTTTTCGTAAAAAAACTGGGTTTCTGGGTCCAGGAATGAAGAAGCAATCGACTGTTTCTGACGCAGCCTACACTTTATGTACCCGTTGCGTCCAGGACTTCTTATTTTTGTCATAATTTTAAGGGTCGGCAATTGTAGAGCCGGCTTTTTTTGTTCTTTATAAAAGGAAAGGAAAAATTTTTTACGTGGATTTTTCCCCGGTCAGTTCTGGGCGCAGAAGCCGATTTTTCAAACCGCCATACTTCCTTCAAACTCTCACTAATGTAAAAAAAACGGTTTCTAGGGGTCGGAGTGCGTCTAGGAAAGCCAGTTTTTTTTATATGTCATCGGGAAGATACAGCTTCTAGGCATTGCGAGTTATATTTAGATGGTGGAGAAGATACGCTCGGGGAATTGCAAATGCAGAGGCAAATTTTACAGGGAAATTTTCCTCAGTGAGTCGGGAAAGTGAGTCTTGAACGCACTTGCAGTCCGAAACCCGGTAGCTTCCTAAATATACAGTCTTTAACCCCAAATTTTCAGAGAAACTAGGTTTATTTACCTAATTTTTGTGTATATATTTTACCCATTAAAAACCTATGGAAACCGCCAAAAATATTCAAATACAGGCTAAATTTCTGTCGAAAAAAAGAATAAGCAAACTGGCACTTTCTCTGCCAATTATCTTAATAAACCTTTACTTTTTGCAAGCAAAAGCCGAAGGTCAAACCATTGTTCCAGCGGCAGAGGGAACGAACACAACAGTCACTAGCGAACCCCAAAGCGGAACTTCTGGGCAGCAAACTCGCTTCGATATTCAAGGCGGGCAATTATCGAGCGATAAAGCAAATCTTTTCCACAGTTTTACAGAATTCGGCTTGTCGCAAAATCAGATTGCCAACTTTATATCAAACCCCAACATTCGCAACATTTTAGCGGGAATAGGCGGCGGTAAACCCTCGATTATTAACGGCTTAATTCAAGTAACCGGCGGCAATTCTAACTTGTTTCTGATGAATCCATCCGGCATCATATTTGGCAACAGTGCCAGCTTAAACGTGCCGGCTTCTTTCACAGCAACGACCGCCACCGCTATTGGATTTGGTTCTAACTCGTTTAACGCTGTCGGTACTAGCGCCTACACATCTCTGACAGGCGCGCCCAGTTCCTTTGCTTTTGGGGCCGATCGAGCAGGGGCAATTATCAGCACGGCAGACTTAGCAGTCAAGTCAGGGCAGAACTTAACCTTGCTCGGCGGCACCGTTGTCAGCACCGGCAGCCTTGCGGCCCCAGACGGTCAAATTACCGTAGCATCAGTCTCCGGGACAAATTTAGTGCGCGTCAGCCAGCGAGGCAATTTGCTGAGTTTGGAAATCGAGCCGCCCTCGGGGACGAGCAGCACTGAAACATCCAGCGCGACAGATTCAACATTGCCGATCGCATCCTTGCCCGAACTGCTCACAGGCATCGGTGAAACAAACGCTACAGGGATCGGCCTCAATGCCAGCGGTGAAGTGGTACTCACGGCGTCTAACCGAGCAGTAGCTGCGGGGGACGTTGCAGTAAAAGATGCAAACGCTCAGGCGATCGAAATTCAAGCAGCCAACACCATTGCAGCCAGCGGAAACCTGACGAGTTCCCAAGGCGGCGCGATCGCCCTAGAAGCTAGTGGCGACATTAGCACTGTCGATCTCGACTCCCACTCGGACACCACCGCAGGCGGCAACATCACCGTCACCAGCCGTACAGGAAAAGTAGAAACAGGCAATATCAACGCAAGGTCGATCGACAAAACCAGCAACGCCGGAGACGTTAGGATTGCAGCAGAATTAAGCATTCAAACAGGGAACATAGACGCCCATTCAGAAGATAAACAAGGCGGCTCAGTCACCCTCAGCGCCCGCAACGACGCCCAAGTCAGCTACATCAACACCGAAGGTAGAACAGCCGGAGGAAATATTGACATTACAGCCGGCCGTCATTTCCGAGCTACAGGCACTTTTAAGTCAGAACCCAACTGTTCCCCAGGTTGCAGCCTTTCCGCCTCCACAACCACCAGTGCTAACGCTGGCGATATCACCATTCGCCAGGGTGACGCAGCCTCGAACACTCTTTTCACCGTCGGCCCGGACTATAACCAAGTCAACGGTACCGCTGGCATCATCGCCACGGGAGGGCCTTCTAAGGCAAATGTCATTGCCTATGGAAGTTACAGTAATAGTCAGCCTCAAGAACAGATAACACAGCCGACCACAATTAAGCTTACTGCTTCTCCTATTTCACAGACGCCAGCACCAACTCCCGCCCCAACTCCCGCCCCGACTCCCGCCCCAACTCCAGCACCAACTCCCGCCCCAACTCCCGCCCCAACTCCCGCACCCGCACCCGCACCAATTCCCGCGCCAGCACCAACTCCCGCCCCAACTCCCGCCCCAACTCCCGCCCCAACTCCCGCCCCAACTCCCGCACCAACTCCCGCGCCCGCCCCAATTCCCGCACCAACTCCCGCACCAACTCCCGCACCAACTCCCGTACCAACTCCCGTACCAACTCCCGTACCAACTCCCGCACCAACTCCCGCACCAACTCCCGCACCAACTCCCGCACCAACTCCCGCACCAACTCCCGCACCAACTCCCGCGCCCGCACCAACTCCCGCACCAACTCCCGCGCCCGCACCAACGCTAACGCCGACGCCAGCACCAGTATCAAATTTGCCACCAGCACCGACAATTACTGAAACGCCGACGCCAGCACCAGTATCAAATTTGCCAGCCGCTCCCATAATTACTGAAACGCCAGCACCAGTATCAAATTTGCCACCAGCTCCCACAATTACTGAAACGCCGACGCCAGCACCAGTATCAAATTTGCCACCAGCTCCCACAATTACTGAAACGCCGACGCCAGCACCAGTATCAAATTTGCCAGCCGCTCCCACAATTACTGAAACGCCGACGCCAGCATCGGTATCAAATTTGCCGATCGCACCGACAATTACTCAAAATCCAGCACAGGTATCAAATTTGCCACCAGCACCGACAATTACTCAAAATCCAGCGCCGGTATCAAATTTGCCGATCGCACCGACAATTACTCAAAATCCAGCGCCGGTATCAAATTTGCCGATCGCACCGACAATTGCTCAAAATCCAGCATCGGTATCAAATTTGCCGATCGCCCCGACAATTACTGAAACGCCGACGCCAGCACCAGTATCAAATTTGCCGATCGCACCGACAATTACTCAAAATCCAGCATCGGTATCAAATTTGCCGATCGCCCCGCCAATAGCTCAAAATCCAGCGCCGGTATCAAATTTGCCACCAGCACCGACAATTGCTCAAAATCCAGCGGTTGCGCCTGCTGCCGCGCCAATAAATCTCGCACCCATACCGACACCGGATCTGGCAGTCAGCCAGCCGCTGAGCACAAATCGTTTATTTTCCTCCAGCTTGCAACAGCAAAACCAGATATCTAATTCCTTGCAACAGCGCAATTCACCTCCAGCGTCCCCGAATATTGACTCTTCCAACTTGCAAACCAACCTCAGCACCGTTATTTTTCCCGTAGAGGAGAGATTTACCAGCGAGTTTGTCGATTACCTAAATTTGCCATCAACAAATACGATCGCCACCCTAGAAGATGCCCAAAATACCCTTCGCGCCGTCCAAAAAGCCACAGCCATCAAACCAGCTCTCGTCTATATGAGCTTTGTACCCTTGGGTTCTACACTCGCTCGGCCTTACAACAGTTCGCCCCTCTTGCGCGTAGAACAGCAAATTCAAGCCTCTGACGAACTGGAACTGATGGTCATCACCCCCGAAGGCGTGCCCGTCCGAGTGCGCATCTCTGGAACCTCTCGCGCCCAGGTAATGGAAGCTGTTCGGAAATTTCGTGCTGAACTGACTAATCCGGTAAAGCGCAATACTAAAAGTTATTTGCCGTTGGCTCAACAGCTATACCAGTGGATGGTAGCGCCGCTCGAAGCTGAGCTGCAAGCCAAAGGCATTCAGAATTTATCTTTTATCTCAGATATGGGGTTGCGATCGATACCGATGGCCGCCCTGCACGACGGCAAAGGCTTTCTGGTAGAGCGTTACAGTGTTGGCTCGATGCCGAGTCTGAGTTTGACGGATACCAGCCCCGCCAATTTCAAAAATACCCAAGTTCTGGCAATGGGGGCGTCGCAATTTCCAGATATGAGTCCTTTGCCTGCGGCGGAGATAGAAGTATCGACAATCACCCCGCAGGAGTGGTCCGGCAAGTCTTTCTTGAACCAAGCTTTCACCCTGGATAATTTGAAATCGCAGCGCCAGCAGCACCCTTTTGGGATGATTCACTTGGCTACCCACGCCGAATTTCGATCGGGAGACCCCAGCCAATCCTTTATTCAGTTGTGGGATACTAAATTGCGTTTGGATCAGTTGCGACAAATGGGATGGCACAGCCCGCAAGTTGAAATGTTAGTTTTGAGCGCTTGCAGGACTGCTGTGGGCGATCGGGATGCCGAGTTGGGCTTTGGCGGGTTAGCCGTGCAAGCGGGGGTTAAATCGGCTCTGGCGACTCTCTGGTATGTCAGCGACGAGGGCAGTTTGGGATTGATGGCGGAGTTTTACGGGCAGTTAAAAACTGCTCCGATTAAAACAGAAGCGCTGCGGCAAGCGCAATTAGCGATGTTGCGCCAAAACGTGCGCATTGAAGGGGGGATGCTGCACACTTCTGTTGGCAATGTGCCGCTACCCCCGGAATTGGCAAACACAGGCATTCCAAATTTCTCTCATCCCTATTATTGGTCGGCTTTTAGAATGATTGGCAATCCTTGGTAAACAGATTTGTTTTAGAGAAGCCATTTGAGATATAAGAGGCAAGCCTCTTATATCAATTTCGGTTGCATCGGAATTAATATTACCCGAAATCAGGACACGGCAGTGCCGTGTCCCTACAATCTATCTGGCGTAGGGAAACGGCACTGCCGTGTCCTCTATATCATTCCGGCGCAGCCGGAATTGATATTAATTATCAGCCTAATAAAACAAAGGTTGACCAAGGCATTCGCATTTCTTCGAGAGTTCTCAGAAATGCTGGTAATTAACAGGATCTGATACAAGTCCTGCGATCGCGATCGCCCATCGCGATCGCAGGACTCATATTTTTTCAAACCTCACCCGCTTACACCACAGCCGGAGCACCAACAACCTCACCTTTCAACATCCGAGAAGCAGCATCGAGCAATTGCTCCTCCAAATAAGGCTTAGTGAAATAGCCCTTCGCGCCCAAACCGTAAGCCATTTGGCGGTGTCTGTCAGCACCGCGAGAAGTTAGCATCGCGATCGGCAATTCACACAAAACCGCATCCTTCTGCATCCGAGAAAGCAGCTCCAAACCGTCCATTCTCGGCATCTCAATATCGCAGAACACGATATCGCAAGGCAGACCCGATTTCATCTTTTCCCAAGCTTCCTTACCGTCGCGAGCCTCTTCAACCCGGTAGCCAGACTTCTCAAAAGTAATCGAAAGCAGCGATCGCACCGTAATCGAATCATCCACAATCAGCACAGTCGGCTCAGTCTTCTCAATTTCCGCCTCCTTAGTGGCCCTCTCGCTCTCATCCCACAGCGTACCGCCAGCTTCCTTCTGCAGCCTTCCGGTAGCCAAATCGATCAGTTCCAGAACATCCGCAATCGCCACGATCCGGCCGTCCCCGAGCACCGTAGCACCCGCAATCCCGATCGGCTTCGGCACCGGCCCCTCCAACTGCTTGATCACGATTTCCTGTTCCGTCGAAACCTGATCCACCTGCACCGCCAAGAAATTGCCAGCAGACCGCAGCACGATCACCGAAATCATGTCATCGTCAGTATTAAACCCGTAAACGCTGCCCCGGCCCAAATGGCGGTTGTAAGCCAGCAAATCCCGCAGCGGCCGGAACGGCAAAATCGAACCCCGCCACTCAATGCAGGGCAAACCGTCGGCCCCCGTCGTCACCTGATCGCGAGGCACATCGATCATGTCCTCCACCCCGTCCATCGGGAAAGCAATGCGAGCCCGATCGCTAATGCAAGTCAGAGCCTTAGAAATGCTCAACACCAGAGGCAAACGGATCGTAAACACAGTCCCCTTGCCGATCGTCGAATCAATCCCCACAGTCCCCCGAATCTCCTGCAACGAAGTCCGCACCACATCCATACCGACCCCCCGGCCGGCGTATTCCGTCGCCTGTTCCTGAGTGCTGAATCCCGGCATAAACAGCAAATCGTAAACTTCCGATCGAGACATCCTCTGAGCCTGAGCCGCCGTCAGCAAACCCTGCTTGATCGCCTTCGCCTTCACCCTTTGCGGGTCAATTCCCGCCCCGTCGTCAGAAACCGAAATCACCGTCTGGTTCCCTTGGTGGAAAGCCCGAATCGTAATCCTGCCCACCGCAGGTTTCCCAGCCGCCTGACGCACCTCCGGCGGTTCGATCCCGTGAGTAATCGCATTGTTCACCAAATGAGTCATCGGGTCATAAAGCTGATCCACAATCATCTTGTCGATCAAAATATCCTTACCCTCAACCTGCAACTGAGCCTGCTTCCCGCACTTAATCGCAATTTCCCGCACCGCCCGGAACAGCCTGTCCGTCGTCTCCGCAAACGGCTTCATCCGGGCGCGAGTCAAACCTTCTTGCAGTTGAGTCGTGACTTGCCGCAGTTGGCGAGTCACCTGATCCGCCTCATCCACCAAAAACTCAATGTCCGCCGCCGACTCCCGCACCCGCACGATCAGCTCGATAATCTCCTGAGCCAAACTGTGGAAAGGAGTAAACCTGTCCATTTCCTCCGGTCTCCAGGCACTTTCCCGGGTGTGGGCCGAATCCTCAGAGCGCCATGCCGATCGGTGTCCCTGGCGGTTTGCCAGCAAAGCAATCTCCAAAAGACTCCGCTCGTAGAAATCCTGAGTCCGCTGGCTGACGTCGCTCAGCAGCGTCACCTGGTGCAGCAAATTGTCCAAAAACTGCCGCATCCGTTCTTGGTCTTGTTCTAAGCTGTTGCGGTTCACCACCAGTTCGCCCATCAAATTGCTGAGGTTATCTAGCTGCTTCACCGGCACCCGCATCGTCTGGTCGCCAAACCCGCCCGCGCGGGCATTCCGCCTCGATCTGTTGATCCCAGACGCCCCGATATTTCCTTCCCCCTGTGAGCGGCCGCCGTCCTTTGAATCTTCCAGCAGTTTTTCCAAATCGCCAAAGTCGTCGTCGCTCCGATCGGCAGCAGCGGGCGGAGCTTTACTGGCAGTTGTCGCCGGTAGCCCGTGAATTTCCGGCATAGTTGCGCTCTCGCTGAGGAGCTCTTCGAGATCCGAGAAAACTTCCGTATTTACCGGACTCTGATTTGTTCCCCCAGAGGCTGCTATTGCAGCCCCAGCGCCCCCTGCAATTAACAGCGCTTCTAAATCGTCAAAATTGCCTTGGGCATCCTCATCACCTGATTCGATACCGCTAAAAAAGTCCGCCAGCGACTCATCTTCCAACTCCGAGGAATCGACCGAAACCGGCCCCTCGTCCGCGTCCCAAAAGCCCGTCGTCAGTTCCGAAGTCACCAGAGCCCCAGCATCGCTCGAATCCAACAAATCATCAAAACCCATCCAAATCGCGCTGTTGAGAGTCGCCCCAGTTTCCCGTTCTGCAAGCATTTCAGCATCGCCCTCAAAAATACCGTCGAGAGATTCTGCAGACAGCGCCTCTAAATCCCCAACAGAAAAATCCGTTTCCAGCGCTTCAAACAAATCATCATCACCCTCGGACTCCCCAACAATCTCTGTTTCAGGTCGATCGAACAAACCCTCGGGAACTGGGGCCGACAACTCCTCCAAATCAAGGGGCGCGCCCTCATCCCCCGCAGATCGGGCATCCGCCGGCAGCACCAGCCCTTCGCCAAACATATCCTCCAACAAATCGAAAGATCCGCCCCCATCAGACTCAAAACTTGAACTTTCCGAATCAGGAGGGCCGGACCAGGCCCCAAGTTCAACTGGTGCCAAATCTGCCAAACCTTCGTCAGAAACAGGCGCAGCATTGTTCGAGAACCAACTCGCCAACTCGCCCTCATCGGGTTCCACACCCTCCCTCGGCAATTCTGAATCCCCATCTAAATTTAGCCAATCCGCATGGACTTGCCCCGAAGCTTCCCCGTCATACTCAGTACCCGTAGGTACAGAACCGAACAGCTCAGCCAAATCCGCCGCCTCTCGGGAAGTAGCAGCCAATTGCCGATCGCGTGCAGTCTCCTCATCCCCAGAAATCGAACCCGAGGTTATATCCCCAAACAGCGCATCTAAATCCATATCCGAAAGCTCCAGGTTTGTCGGTGGCACTGACTCGTCTTCCATGCCGAAAGCATCTTCTAGCCAATTTTCATCTGCAGAGATATCTAAATCAGAATTTGGTGTCATGTTAAAAACGCTGCCAATTTCCTCGTTTTGTGTGCTGCCAGCAGCTTCGGGTCGATCGCCCCCGCTCTCCCCACCTTCGCCTTCTGAGGAAAGGAAATCAGAAGAAATGCCCAACAACTCGCTCAAATCCGAGTCCTCGCCAAGCTCAGAAAGAAACTCGAAATCATCTATTTCGGCTTCAGCGAGCGCCTCGGCATCCCCTAAATCATTGCCGCCGCCTGCCGCCGGCTTGTTCGATTTTGCGTCGAAAGCGTCAGGGTTGAGAGAATACTCGGAAGAGACTCTCGGCAAACCCGCTGCCTCAGCTTCGTCTAAATTGCCGAACAAGTCATCCAAATCACCATTGTCCGTAACAACAGCAGAAGTTTGGGCCGCAACGGAGTCCAAAAGCGTACCCAGGGCATCTTCCTCAGCTTGCCCAGGGGCAAGGCCGACAGTGCCGTCTCGCCGCTCCAAACCGCCCCTGCCGTTAACCGTTTTAAGCTGTTTGCGAGTTAGTGGCTGCCTCAAACCCGCATTTTCCTGACCTGCCGCCACCGCCGAACCCTCTGGCTCGCCTCCAAACAGCAAATCCTCCCCAAACAAACTCGTGAGGTCGTCAATCGGAGGTACCGCGTTCGTGTCCGAATTTCCCCCACCGTATTCGTCAAACAACAAATCAGTAAAATCGCCGGAATTGTCATCATCGTCTGACTCCAGCATTCCCTCCGCCAGCATCCTAGAAGACTGCGCATAGTCGAGGTTTTCTTCTTCTTCCCAAGCGCCGTCGAGATCCGGGGATTCCCCATCAAACAAGTCAGCTAAAGTGTTGAGTTCTGCCACGCCCACTTCCGGGCCGGTGCGGGTCGAGCGCCCCGAAGCACCCGTCTCCAGATCCGATTCTGCGAAGGCGGAATCGTCGAACTGGGGCGATCGACCTGCGCTGTAATCGTTGCTCTCGCCGCTGTCGAATTGGTCGAACAGCTCGTCTATGCTCAGCCCAGAAATAGTCGGCAGCAACTTGTTCAATCCATCCCGGGAATCGCCAGAGTCCGCCAGATCCCAGGCCGCATCATCAACAGAAACCAAATTTTTCCCCGACTTACCCGGTTGAGCGAATGCCAGCAAATCTTCAAAATCCGTTTCTGGAACCAGAACCGCCGGCAGCAGCGCCAGAAGTTTTGGGCTCGGTGCGATCGACGCTTCTCGACCCGAAAGTACCAGTTCTTGCGCTTGTTTGATGTCTCTTATGATTATTGGGGCTAAGGTGCGGTAGGTATTTTCTGGGTTGGCGATCGTCTTTTCTACAGCTGCAATCAATTCTATCCAGCGGGGCAGTTCAAATTCCTCCCCCGCCAAAGCCAAGTTCCGACAAATGTTCTTGAGCTGCCGCCTGCTTTCTGGCCCCTCGGGCTGTTTGAACTCTTGCAGCAGTTCCCGCATTCTCGCCGGCACGTCCGAGTCAAATACTAACTGCAGCACGCTTTCTTCGCTTGCTCTTGCATCTGCGTAAACTGACTCCGACTCTGCAAAACTCCTTGATGAGCCAAACGCGCCGACTCCCATCCCTGCCAGAACTTGTTGGGCTACTGGCCCCGGGCTGCTCTCGTATGCATCGTGTCCTCCGGGTCCGACGAGTCCCCCCAAGTGCCCGTTGAGTTCTTCAAATACCGGTTCTAATTCTCGAACCATCTGTTCTCCCAATTCCTCTGTCAGCCCAAAAGGCCCCGACAGTTGCTCTAACAGCCCTTGCAATGTGTCAAAAATTCGCAGGAACAGGGACTCTAGCTGTTGGTCTACTTTAACGCTGCACTCTTTTAAAACTTTAAAACTATCTTCTAGTCGGTGGGCTGTTTGCTGAATGCTGGTCAGCCCCAGCATTGCTGCTCCTCCTTTGACAGAGTGAGCGGCCCTAAATACTTCGTTGACCAGTTCTGGGTCTTCGATCGTGCTTTGCAGGTTCAGCAAGCCTTGTTCGATCGTATTGAGGTGGTCTTTTGCCTCCTCAATAAAGTAGCCCATGATCCTCTGTTGTTGCTCCGGCAGCATAGTTTTATTCCTGATTTTAATCGTTATTGTATTGGGTCTATGTTAGTAGTTTTAGAGAAGCTCTTTGTATATCTCGCCCCTTGCCAAGAGAATAATCTGACTGCGAGATATGGCAAATGTCCTGGCTATTTTTGCTTTCGATATGCCCTCACCTAAAAGATAGCGAATCTCCCGCACTTGTTCGGGTTTGAGTTTGCGGTTTGGACATATCTTACCGGGAACGAAAGGAAAGCGGTTCTTTTCTATAGCATCGCGGGAGTTATCTGCGGGAGTTCCTTCCCACAAATGGTCGGGATTGACACAACCGCGATCGTCGCAACTGTGACACGCAAAATAACCTGGTTTGACAGGCCTTCCCAGTTTGTGTTCCAGTACAAGTCTGTGGGGATAGAAACTTTGATTTTTTCCGTTAATTCTGATAGTTTTAACAGAGTAACCATCACTTCGCTTAGCCAAGGTGCAAATCATGCAGCCATTCGGCTGTATTTCACCCCGAATGCCGGGAATTATTTCTCTCCCTCGCAGTTGTTTTTGAGGTGTAGGCGCCGATGTACTTCCGACATCTTTAATACGTCCTTTTTTAAACCTATCTTGAGAATTTTCCAGCCGAGAACCTTCCCACAAATGGTTAGGATTAATGCAGTTGCGGACATCGCAAGTGTGGCAAGCAAAGTATTCGGGTCTGAGCTGCCGACCTAATGAATATTCTAATACTAAACGGTGGACGGTAAACGTTTTCCATTCACCGTTAATGCGAAGTCTCTTCGTGGCATAGCCCCGGCTATTTTTTGCTAGGCTAGAGATAATACAGCCCGTCGGCTGAACTTCACCAAATAAACCAGGAATTACCTCTACTATGTTATCGTTCATCTTTGCAACTCCTAGTTTCTTTAGGTGTTGGATCGGCAGCCCCGCAGCGGTTTTAAGACTGCGAGGTTGCTTTTTGTCTGCCATCATTGCCACACTAATGTGCTTGTAAATCAACCCGTAAAAAAAGCATTAGACAATTAATTATTGTCTTTCTGCTGTTTCTACTCGGAATCTTTCTACCGATGTCAAAAGGTCGCGAGCAACGCCTACCAAATTTTGCAAAGCACCGGAAACTCGCTGCGCTTCTTGGGATGTTTCCTGAGCAGTTAATTCTACGGCTTGCATCACCGAGGCCACCGAGCGAGCTGTTTCGTTCTGCTCCACAGTGTCGGCAGTAATAGATCGCACCAGCACGTCAATTCGATTAGTAACTTGAATGATATCTTCAAGCGATCGCTTCGCCTGTTCTGCCAATCTTGTCCCCTCAATAACCTGCTGCGTCCCTTCTTCCATCGCCGTCATTACCGCGCCGGTTTCGCTTTGAATTTGCATCACGATCTGTTCGATCTCTTTCAAAGACTTAGCCGATCGATCTGCCAATTGTCGCACCTCATCCGCCACGATCGCAAAACCCCTACCCGCTTCCCCAGCTCTCGCCGCCTCAATACTGGCGTTGAGGGCCAACAAATTCGTCCGGGAGGCAATAGTAGCAATAAGAGCCACAATCTTAGAAATTTCTTGAGAAGCTTCTGCCAACCTCTTGACTTTTCGCGTAGTTTCTGCTACAGTTTCTCGAATTTCCAAAATCCCGGCCACCGTCCGCTCCACAGCCTCGCCCCCTTTCAGAGCCGTTGCCGCCGCGCCCCGAGCCACTTCTTCCGCCTCTCTAGCACTCTCTGCGACCCGCTGAATCGCATCGGTGAGGACTTGCACCGAATTCAGCGTCGCCGCCAGTTCCTCAGCTTGTCGCAGCGCGTCGGAAGACAAATCGCCCGCAAACTTGGCACTATCCGTAGCGCCTTTGCTGACCTCCCGAGCCGCCTGCTTCACCTGATGGACGATTTCGCGCAGATTTTGAATTGTCAAGTTAAACGAGTCAGCAACAGCGCCCAAAACGTCTGCCGTCACTTCCGCAGTCACCGTCAAGTCACCCCGAGCCGCTCCTTCCACGTCATCTAACAAGCGAATCACTTGGCGCTGCAAGTCTTCTTTTGCCTGTTCCTGCTCGTCAGACTTGCGCCTGGTATCGCTAATCGTGGTTTGGATCACCTTCGCCATGTGGTTGAATTTAGCAGCCATTTTGCCAAATTCATCTTCCGAGTAAATCGTAGCGCGAGCGTCCAAAGTTCCTTGAGATACGGCATCGAACTGAGCTTGCAAATTATCCGACGACTTGCGCACCTGCTTGGCGATCAAGTGGCCGATGCCCCAAGAAGTTAAAAAGCTCGTAACACCTGCGGCTGCGGTCATTACCCAACCTGTTTGGCGCAGGTAAACGATCGCCTCCGGCTTGTCTTGCCGCAGAGCTTGATAGGAGGCAATGTTAGTGACGAAAGCCACAGCTACCAGAGAAACCAGTCCTGCCCCGATTGCCGTGTACAACTGTTTTGTAAACAAAGGGGCATTTTCCAAGAAAGCCAGTCCCCCCTGTTCTACAGTGAGCGAGGTATCGAGCGCTTCTGTTTCTGTCGAACCAAAAGTCGGCACCGAGGCATCAGCAGGGCCGGAAATGCTAAATATCTCGTCATCCCGAATTGCGGAGCCGTCGCTGTTGTCAAAGTCCAGGCTGCTGCCGGTCGTGCCCATCATGCCGGTGGTCGAGTTGCCAAAATTGGTGTTACCTCTAGTCAGGCTCGAAGTGCTGGCATCTTCTGAGATGTCAAAGTCCGGCAAATTGCCCAAATCGTCAAAATCGTCAAATTCGTCTAAAAAGTCGCTGTGTTCTTGAGCGTTCCCAGTTTTTGACGACCATTCGCTGCTATTCTTGCCGGCATCCCCGAAAGCTGTCGCTTGCTCGTTTTCGTCGAGAGAGAAAGAATCGTTGAAAGCGTCGTCATCAAAAGCGTCTAACTCGAAGCTGTCTGCCGAACCCAATGCCGGGGGTTTCGAGTCGCCGTAACCGTTGCTGTTGGCGGAGGATCGATCGACCGAATTAAATTGTCCCCGGCTCGACCTTGACGAGTGAGAGTTGGGGACAGCACCTCCCATCAACAGCGTTTCGTCTTCCGCCAGCGAATAGTTTGACGAGTAGTCCGACCCGCCGGTATTCGGCTGCTTGTTTTGAGGTCGAGAAGACGCGAAACCCGACGAGGGCATTGCCTCGGCAAAGGGGTCTTCTTCTGCCGGGGGTGCGTTATGACCGTGATTTTGGTCGCTTTGGGGCGGGGCTTGGTAGTCGTAGTCGGAGTTGCCGTCGATTTCGTCTGGCAAATCGAGCGCCGCAAAAGGATCGCCAAAAAAATTGTCGGACGCGGGAGTGGGCGAGTCGAGTTGGTTCGAGTCGAAGGAATTCCCGGTTTCTCCTCCGGCAAAACTTTGACCGTTGAGCATCTGAGTCGGAGCTTCTGAAAACACATCTCCTGAGTAAGATGCCCTTGAACCAGACACTTGCCCGCCAGACAAGTCAGCAGGATCAAACCCTCCGTCATCTAAGGTAAAAGGGTCTCCAAAGTCCGAGCCGGAAAACTCGTCCGTGTCTAGCGGATCGGACGCCTCAGCATAAGCTGCCATCCCACCGCTGTCGCTAGCAAAGGGGTTAGAATGCGAGGTTAAATCTTCTCCAGATCCGGCCGGCGAGTCGTCTTCTGGTTCCCAATCCAAGCCGCTCATGCCCAAGTCTGCCAAGTCCAAGTTTTCCAGGTCGTCTGGCGATTGATTCTCGTAGGACAGGGATGGGGAATTTCCTTGAAAAAGTCCCAAATCCGGGTCTTCTAACCCTTCATCGAGAGATAAGTCTGGGTAGAATTCCAATTCAGTTTCAGCCGACAAAGCCTCGAAACTTTCCCCTTGCAGTTCTCCTGATAAAAATTTGTCTGTGTAGTTAATTCCGCTGTGAGCGTGTTCGACCAAACTCGGGTCGTCACTGAGCCCTAGCACAACCGTGTACTGTTCCCGTGCCACCTCGTACTGTTGCAGTCCGTAGCAGTAGATGTGTCCGCACAGCAGGCGAGCGCTGGGGTCTTCGGGAAAATCTTCTACTAATTGATAAACTAGGGTCGCAGCTTCTGAATAGTTGCCATCCGTGTAGGCCACTTCTGCCCGTTGGTAGTCCTGCTGAAAGTTGGTACTGGTTGCCATTTGCCGCCCTCTTTTGATTTTAGATTTTAGATTTTAGATTTTAGATTTTTATCTTGAATGTTTAGATGCGCGCCTCAAGTCGTGTGACTGTTGATGGTTAGACCCCAATCGAAAATCGCAAATCGCAAATCTAAAATCGATTTCACGCTGCCCACCGCGCTGAGCGCAGAATTTTCACTTGATCTAGCAGTCGGAGCACTTTCGGATCTGGTGCACCTAACATCCATTCTCCCCTCAGAAATGGAATCATGCCGTCTGGTGCATTGTTCTGGGAGTGCAGTTGCTCTACGTCGAGCCAGTCCATCCCCACAATTCGATCGACTGCCAACCCCAAAATTGTGTCTTGGTCTTCCACAGCCACGATCGGGATTTCGGGTCTGTCTGTGTTCATAGGTGTTTGGTCTCCCAGAAATTGACCGAGGTCTGCCACCCAAATCACTCGTCCTCTCATGTTTAGCGTACCTAAAAGCAAAGAGGAAACGTTGGGGATCGGTGTCATGCGGTCTGGGGACGGGGATAGTACCTCTCTAATCCCTGTCGCCGGCAGTGCAAACTCGTTCCCCGAAGGAACGTAGAACCGCAGGTGCAGCTCGCCTTCGGGAGTTTCTAGTTCTTGGAATTCTGGAGCATGGTCTACGCCTTGTCCTGGTAATATAAAGTCTGGGCTGCCGCTAATCATAATTCTGACACCTGCATTTCTAGCAAATTGTTGAGGTTTCCCGCCAAGAAGAGCCAGATCGAAACTTCGACGGTCAAAACTTGACAAAGCCAAGCTTGACACAGCCAAGGGGTGAATGGCGCGACTGCCAAGGAGTGCTTGGCAATAGATGCGATCCGTCAATAATTCACGCTCGATCGATAATTCGCGCGACCTTTGCTCACAAATGGGTTCAAATCGACTGCGAACAATTAATGTGGAATCTTAAAGGTTCACTTTGTACTCCCACCGCCGCTAAATGGGTAAAATTCTGGCAAATTTCTGCGATGAATGCTAAACCGGTACTCGGATTAGCGACGGGTTGTTGACATCAAGATGTTCTGATAATCATGAACGGAGTCAGTTAAGACGCTTGATTGCACTCTCCGACTTTGTACAGAAATGCCTAGGAATAATTAGCTCTGCGCATCGGTTTTTCGGAGCGGCTGCAAGTGGAGAACAAGTATATTATATTTGCACTTTGAGCGACTTCGGCCCGATATGGGTAGAGAAATTGAACAGAGTTTTACCGACGCCCGATGACCTGTGCGCGGATTTATACATTCTAGTTTATGGTGCGATCGCCCGAAGCCCTAAGCTTTCTCTCGCTTGGCGGTCGAGACTCGATCTAACCGCAGCTACAAGAAAGCTCCAATAATGCCACCGGTGCGGAATTTATTTTTCTTCTAATTCGTCTTCTAGCGAGTGGCCTAATAATCTTTGCGATACATTGGTCCGAGGGTAGCCTGGCCCCACATATTTTTCTACCAGCATTAATAACTCGCTTTCGCCAAAAGGTTTGGTATAGAAGTCTGTAGCCCCGGCCATGCGGGCTTTAACGCGGTCGATAAATCCGTCGATGCCCGTGAGCATCACTATCGGCGTCTGCCGGAAAGCGCTAGAATTGCGCAGCATAGCGCAAATTTCGTAGCCGTCGAGTTCCGGCATGGCGATGTCACACAGAATTAAATCGGGTTTGAGTTGAAACACCAAACTCAGGGCTTGGAGCGGATTGCCGATCGTAGTAGCTTCGTAACCGTGTTCGTTTAAAATTGACTCGACTGTTTTGCGAATAATTTTGTCGTCGTCAATACAGACAACTCTAGGAACCTTGGTTTCTGGAGACGACCATTCTTTTTTGTTGTTTGCCGGGGCAACAGATGGCTCGTAAAATACTTGCACCAATCCCTGCTGCACGAAGGGGTAAATCGCCTTAGCAACAGTAAGTACATCTCGGTTGAGGTACCGCGCCATTTGGCGGATCGAAGTGTGGCCGTCGGCCCAGCGTCTGAGAGTATTAAAGGTATTGACAGGCAGCGCTACTCGCAGCTCGGAGGGGTCTGAAATCACCGGGCATTGGTTGGGCGACTGAATGTGAGGGTGAAACTGCTTCCACTGCTGCACCTGTTTGACAATCTTCGTCAGCAGCGAGCTAATTTCTAAGCTGGTCAGTTGAGGAGCCAAACCAGGGCCCATTTCAAAAGTGAAGGAACCCTGGTGGAGGCTGAGCAAGTCAAACAGGGTTTCGTGGATCATGCTGTGAATGATGTTGCGCCCTTGAGCTGGGGTAAGGATGTGGTTTTCTAGCAGGGCCCACAGGTAGCCGTATTCTGGGGCATTGGTAGATGCCATATAGGGAACTTGGATTTTGTCGAGGGCGGTGTCTGCTTTGTAGCGGCGCAGGTAGTCGCGCAAGCGAAACAAACTTCCCGCACTCTGGGTAGCGTAAATAATCTGACCGTTGAAGCAGAAGACATACCAGGATTGTCCTGCAAGGGAGCGCTGGGTAGGTTGAGTACCCGTGCTGCCGGTGGAGCTGTAGGCCTCTACGAACAGTTCTCCGGTTCGCTGACCTAACTCAATCAATTGCAGGATGCTGCGGATGTCAATTTCACTCAAATTTCCCTGCATGCAACTAAAGTGTCCTCTTTAAAACCGTTGGCGTCTGATCTCGGAAAGACTGTGTGCGGGCGCAAAGATTGACTTGAGTTTCCGTCAATAATTCACGCGCTGATGCCTTTGGCACAATTGGCAATTGACGAAAGGGATCGCAACGGCAAGCCGCGGGCTCGATCGGCCTCGCTACCAGTCCACAAGCTGAAACCGCGAAACTCGCGGCATTCTCTAAGTGTAGAGTTTCACCTGTATTCAAACTGTCGCCTAAACTCGTAGAATCCACATCGCACAATTGCACGGGCTCGCGCGAGTGTGCAACGCTGGCATTCCCGACTGGTTCCAGTCTTCGATCGCCAAAGTTTTGAAGTTTTTGGCTGAGTATGCCGTCAGTTTATCCAACACATCTTTGCGCAGGTCAACTTCAAAATACCGAAGATTCTCTGGTTTTACCGCTGCTACCAGCCTCCGCGCCCCCATCGATCCCCCGTGGGAACTTGAGGCTAGTCTGTTGGGTTGGATGAGTTGCGATCGAGGTTTTTTTTGGGTTGGCCACAGCCCTAAAATCAGGTGCAGTCAAAATGAACCTTTGTTGGCAATTGTCAGGAAAACCCTCACTGCCGAGCGACCTTTTTGCTCGCGCGCGGCGAGCGTCACAGGCTCGCGTCATTTCCCTATTCTAAGGCAGCGCGGTTCAAATCCCTAGTCCGCCGGAGGATGGCGCCGGCTTAGGGGCAGCGAGGGCTTTTCTCACGATCGACCCGCAACTAAAGCCCGGTACAATAGAATAGAAAGTTTTTCACCTTTTTCAGCTTTGGGCTGCTTCGCGTAGTGTGAGAACCCCGGTCTTTTAAGCCGGGGATGAAACCTGCGTTGCAGCCTTGAGGCTGCCAGCATTCTATGTTACAATCATCGTGCCGAACAAGTAGGCGTATCAACTGCGTGACAAATTATCCTAGAGGGCGTGAAATCCCAACCAGTAAGACACTGCCAGCATAGCTGAGTAAGACTGTGGCACAGGTAAATAAAGGCAGGATAAGGAGCGTACCTAACTGGCTAGTGTTGACGCATTGCTAACGAAAGCATGAAACAAAAGTAAAAGTAAGCGCGATCGCAGTATCGAAAGATAGTTGTTTTGAGCGTCAAGAGGTGTGTTGATAGCACCATTAAGAGTGTCAAAGCTTCTTAAAAATCTCCGTGCCTCGATCGTCGGAGAGTATCAAGGCAGTCCCCGCAGTGAGAGCTAGTCTTTAATCAAGCGGCATTGATACTGCTCTCTCATTCGTCCAGAAAGCGGGCGCCGGCCGTGCTTTCGGGACGCTCTCCGGTGAGGCACTGCTATGCGTGAGTGCTGCTATAGTTAAGAAAAAATGCTATCCCCGGATTGAGCCAACGACACCAAAGAGTAAGATTTAAGTGGCAAAAAGTTATCCTTACTTGCCTATACTTATTTATTTTAGGTAAGTTGACTAAAGATAACACTGCGTGCGATCTTTAGTTGAGAAGCTTTGGCGATCGGGAGATAGCCTATTTATCTTGGGATTAGCCGTCTACCCAACAGCGTTGTCAGTAAACACCACTTAGTCTTTTAGGCCTTTAAGTAGCTTAAAGTAAGTTGGGATAGGTTTTACGAAGCAGAGGACTATTAGTGTGCTGTATCTAGCGGAAGTACAAAAACAGAGAAGCGGCTTTGGTCTCGGTGGCGGTAAGGCTGAACTGAAACTGCTAGCTTGTCAGCGGGGCGAACACAATTGGAGCGCCGTACCAGGCGATGACGCGATCCCAGTTGAGGAAGCTAATAAGTTTAACGACGGCACGCTGGTGCTGGTGGAGTTGAGCGCTAGCAAGCAAGTGCAGCGGATTCAGGAGGCGGCCCGCCAGTTGGTGAGCATTCTGCAAAATTTCTCGCGCTTGCAGGACAAGTTTAAGGATAAGGAAGAGGAAATTGAACAGTGGAAGGCTTCTCTGACGTTTTCGAGTCAGGAACTCAATCGCCGGGAAATGGAAATGCAAGCCCGCGAAGAGCAGTTGGCTCAAATGGAAGACGAGTTGGAGCGGCTGGAGGCTCAGCGCTCGGAAATTGAAAATACTCGAGATGAAGCTAACCGACTGCGAGAAGATGTCGATCGCAGCCGCGTGGAAATTCAGACGGCTTGGGAACAGTTGCGGGGCGAGCAGCAGCGGGTGGCCCAGCAGCAGTCTCAGGTTCCCCAGGGGGCGGTGGTTGACGAGCAGCAGGCGAGAAGAATTCAGGAGTTGATGAACAAGCTGGGAGGGGCAATTTCTTCTGCCCTCGGGCTTCGGGAACAACTGAATCAGTCTTTTGGTGTTGTGGGGGCTCAGCAGGCAATTCTTGACTTGCACTGGCAGCAGTTGGAGCAAAAACACAGCATAGCTCAGCAGCAGCAAGAAGAGGTCGATCGACAAAATCAGAGCCTCCAAAACCGCTGGCAGGAGTGGTATCAATCTCAAGATGCTTTGGCCGGGGCTCGGGCGGATCTTAAAGGGCTGCAAAGTACCCTCAGCGCTAAGCAGGAGCAGGCTCAGTCGGTGTCTTTGCAGGTGCGGGCTGTGGAGGATCTATACCAGCAAGTTTCCAGGCTCGCATCTGCTTCGGGTGCTGCGGTTGCGGAGCAGAGAGTAGATGTGTCAGCTCTGGAGAAGATGCCGGTTGAGGAGTTGCAGGGGCTGGTGCAACACCTGCAACAGGATTTGGAAAAGGTGTTCCGGTTTGTTAACGATCAAGAGGAGGAGTTGACTCTCCAGCGGGAGACAATCGAGGAGCTGCAAGGGAAAATTCAAGCGGCTTCCGAGTACGATCGCATGGCTTTGGAAAATGAAATGGCAGATGAGCTGGAAAGTTATCAGATGTTGAACGAAACTCTGGTGGGACAGCGCCTCCGCTTGCAGGAACGGGAAGATGTTTTGAAGCAGCATCAGGGGGTGCTGTGGCGCCGCTTGGGTACTGCCAATGCTCCAAAACAAGAGCCAGGAGATATGGATTTGGGGCCGCTCGTCGCACAGCTCAATTCTCATCGGCAGCAGCAAAGCCAAGAATTGCAAAGGCTGGAAAACGAAATTCAGCAGTTGCAGGAGGCAATATCTCAAATTGAGGCAAATGTCAACCGCCAAAATGGGGAAAGTGAGGCGAAACGCTACGAACTCAAGCAGTTAGAGCAGAATTTGTTTAACCAGAAAGGTGCAGTGGCGGAACTCTGGGGCCGGGTGAATGTTTATCAAGAAATGTTGCAGCCGGTGCAGGATAATTTGAAGGGGCTCGGCCAAAAGCTGGAAGCGGTGGGGGGGGAACTCGATCGCGTGCAGCAGACTGGAGAGCAGCAAGATATGGATATAGCTCAGTTGCGGCAAGTTATTTCGGGTTTGTTGAATCTGCCTTAGCCGAAAATTAAATATTTATAACGATCCAAGGGTTTTCCACTCGGGCGATCGCTCCTCCAGGAAATGGATCGGTTTGCGATCGGTTGGGTGCACAGATTAAGCTGGTTAGTTTTTCTACGCTTTCAAAGCGGGGTGCTGAGGGCAATATTTGTTGCAGTAGCTGTCGCATTGCCCGCCGCTGCAATGCAAGGGCTGCTTCGCGCAAAATCGGGCGATTTAACTTGACGGGCAGTTGAAATTTCACCTGGTTGCTGTCTGCAATTGGAGATATTGCTCGCTGTAGCAAGTCGCTGGCTGCAAGTTCGAGGTATTCTACGTCGGCGCGGAGGAGTTCGGCTGTTTGAGCTAGGGCTTGTTGGGCTTTTGGGTTGAAATGAGTTTCTAAATAAGGCAATAATTGCGATCGAATGCGGTTGCGGGCATATTTGAAGTCTTGATTTGTGGAATCTTCCCAAATCGGTAGTTTTTGCTCTTGACAAAATTGACCTGTTTGCGATCGGGTTATTTCCAGCAAGGGACGAACTAAATAGATTTTAGATTTTAGATTTTGGATTTTCGATTGGGAATTTTCATCCTGATTTTCCAATCTAAAATCGGCAGATATTTGGGAGTTGGGATTTTCGCCGGAATTCCCCAATCTAAAATCTAAAATCGGCAATCCAAAATCGGCAAGGGGGCGCGTCCAGGTGAGGGCAGAAAGTCCGTCGGCGCCGCTGCCGCGAATCAGGTTGTAGAGAAGTGTTTCGGCGCGATCGCTGGCTGTGTGACCTGTAACAATGTAGGGGTAGTTGCGGGCGATCGCAATTTCGGTTAAAGCTTGATATCGCCACAGTCTGGCGCCTGCTTCAGTTTTAGGGATGTGCGAGGCTGTTTGCAAATAGTAGGATATTCCCCAATTCTTAGCTAAATTTTCTACATGATTTGCGTTAGCTTCCGAGTCTGAACGCCAGCGGTGATCGCAGTGAGCAATCGCTAGATTCCAGCCCCATTTTGGCTGCAAATCTAGCAGTAATTTAATCGAGCACAAAGAATCTTGTCCGCCGGATACTGCTACTAACAATCGCTGATTTGAGGGCAATATTTGTCGGTGCAGCAGCGTCCGGTGCAGTTGAGCGTGGAGGTGCGTCCAATTGGAAGATTCAGCCATGAGAGCAGTTTTTCATTAAGAAATCATATCAATTCCGGTTGCACCGGAATGATATAGAGGACACGGCAGTGCCGTGTCCCTACCGAAAATAATATTGTAGGGACACGGCAGTGCCGTGTCCTAATTTTGGCTCAAAACTCTCAACTTAAAACTCAAAAATATTCCCCTTCCCCTCTCTTCTAAGTAGCAGCTTAGCTCCACATTCCTAGACTGTGGGGGTGACTGTCTGGATACCTAGAAATAGGAAAATTATTACTTATTTGTGTTGAGTCGCTGAGATTTAATTGCTCATCTGTATCGGTTTGCTCTGAGCTATTTTGGTCGTATGCTTGCGCGGTGTCTGATTCTTCCAGGGCGGCAGGAAGGGCTTTTTGTTCTTGTAGTTCAGGTTCGTCGATCGGGCTGAACTCCAGACGCATCCTAAGTTTGCCTTTTGTCCAGGGTTTCCCGGCACTTAACACCTCGCAATCCATGCCGTCTGAGAATAATTTTTCTTCTACCAATTTTGACTGCATAATGGTCATAAGTTCGCTGACTTTGAACGTACATTGATACATCAAAGCGCTGGCAGGAGCAGACAAAACATCGTCTTCTTTGAGAAATATTTGCGAGTCGTCCATATCAATTGTCCTTATTTTAATGAATGAAGGAAGTTCGGCAACGGATTTTGTCACGGATGTCACGGATGTCACGGATGTCACGAAGAAGGAAGAAGGAAGAGGGAAGACCGAAGAAGGAACAAGGAAGAAGGAAGAAGGAAGAAGGAAGAGGGAAGAGGGAGTGAATTATTACAATCTCGCTGGTTGAGTAAGGTGGGGATTGCCCACCCTAAAACCGGAGATGATATTAATCCCTATTCTTTGATTTAAGCTGTTTTTCTGTGGCTGATTGGTGGATCGGGAATTAGAAAAACCAACCGTAGGAATGCAAACCTTTGCCTAACAGATTGACGCCTAGATAGCAAATCCAAACTACCACAAAACCTGTGGCGGCTAAAATTGCTGGGCGCCTTCCCTGCCAGCCGCGAGTAATGCGGGCGTGCAAGTAGGCAGCAAATACCAACCAAGTAATCAGCGCCCAAGTTTCTTTCGGGTCCCAACTCCAGTACGATCCCCAAGCTTCGTTCGCCCAAACCGCACCGGCAATAATGCCAACTGTCAGTAAGGGGAATCCTAAACCGATGATGCGATAGCTAATGTTATCAAGAGTTTCTGCTAGATTCAAGCGCTGGGGCGAGAGAATTTCTGCGGTTTGAGTGGGGGCGGTTGATGGGGTTTGAACGGTTGCTAATTCGAGCACTGCGGTGGTGCCCAAACCGTTATTGTTGGAGTTGAAAGAGGGTTCGCTGAAAGCTAATGCGCTGTCGGCGGTTTCTGCAATTTGAGGTTCGGGGTTTTGAGGGCGTTGGAGGCGGTAGTTGCCGTTGCGGTTGCCGTTAGTACCGAAGGAACTACCGGTGAGTTCGATTTTTTGGCCGCGGGTGACGATCAAAAATGCGATCGCCAGTAGCGCTCCTACCATTAAAGTTGAGTAACTCAGCATCATGACGCTAACGTGCATCATCAGCCAGTTTGATTTGAGGGCGGGTACTAGGGGCTCTGCAGATTGCATGGTTGCGGGCAGAGTCAGGGCTGCAAAGGCGGATATTGCCATTGCTACGGGGGATGTCGCTACTCCTACTAAGCGGGAACGGCTCATGTTTTCCGCGACTAGGTGGATGGCGGTGATTCCCCAAATTAGGAAAAATAGGGATTCGTAGAGATTGCTTAAGGGAAAGTAGCCGGCTTCTATCCATCGAGAACCGAGTAAAGCAGCGATGGATAGGTTGGCGACGGCCATTCCTGCGGTTCCTAGGGCTCCCAGGTAGGGAATGCCGGGGAAAGCTGCGCCAACCCAGTAAACGAGCATTGTTGAGAACAAAACGGCAAAGGAGATGTTGTCCAGCCAGTTCTGGAGTACGACCAGATCCATAAAAATTACTCCGGTAATGTTTTTACTTATTTTTGCTAACTAGATCGATCGTACTGGGGTTGGGCAGTTTTGGGTTTGGGATTTTGAATTTTTGCAGTAATTCTGACTTGTTGGCTGTTGTGGAGGCGGGGGCGGGCGATCGACCCATTTAGGGCAAAAAACACCTCAAACGCGCTCCCCCTCGGCTTCCTGGGTTATGGGGCGGTATTTGGTGCATTTTTCTGAGAAAGAGCTGAAGGAATTGGGTAATGCTTTAGTAGAGAATGTTCTTGAGGTTTTACCGGAATGGTTCACCGACTAACCTCGTAGTCTAACGGTGAAGTTGAGCGACATCTGATAGCCTCGAACTGTCACAGATAATATCAATTCCGGTTGCACCGGAATGATATAGAGGACACGGCATTGCCGTGTCCCTACCGAAAATAATATTGTAGGGAGAGGGCACTGCCGTGTCCTAATTTTGGCTAATAATTCCGATGCTACCGGAAACGATATAACCTCCCAACCGTCGGCACTAAAGCAGCGTTAGACGCACGGTTTTGTCAGCATACTGTCATCTCGACTTCAATTCCTTAAACATTGCTTGACTTCGGCGCACCGTTAACTAATATAGCAGTTCTCACGAAAGTAAGGTACTCTTCCAATGCCCAATGCCCTGTTTGGCCAATGCCCAAGAACACCTCATGTTACTGAGAAAGGCTATAGTATAGTATTTAATAGCCTATGTTCTACTACTACGGCAGAAAAAAGCAAATAGCAAAACATTACCCCTCTCCTAACTTTGATGCCATCATAGAACCGTTTGCAGGTTCAGCAGCTTATTCACTATATGGGAATCATTGGAAAAAGGAAGTTACTCTCATTGAGAGAGACGAGCGAGTTACTAAAATTTGGCAGTGGTTGCTCGATGAGGCAACCCCATCAAAAATTAGTAGCCTCCCTGATTTAGAGGTTGGTGAAAAGAGTTCAGAGTTCCTTCACATAATTCATGCTGCCACGAAAATGGCTTTTCACTACAAGACTATTAAAGTAACTCCTGTTTTAGCGAGAAATTGGGAGATCAATAAACGATACATGGCGGAAAATTTATTCAAGGTTAAGCATTGGAGAATTATTAGCGGGGATTACACATTAGCTCCTGACATAGAAGCAACTTGGTTTATCGATCCGCCATATAAAGAAGATGCTGGTAAAGGTTACAAATACGGTAGCAAACTCATTGATTACAATAAATTGGCCGAGTGGGCAAAAAATAGGAAGGGAGAAGTTATATTTTGCGAAGGGCATTGCGGTGATTATTTACCATTCAAGCCCTTACTATATCTGAAGGGTGTGGCAGGTAAAACTAGCAAGGAAGTTATTTATTACCAATCTAATAAGCTGTTACGCATTTAAACCATTAACGATCCAGGTAAGGTGCGTCAGCTAGAACGCTTACTATACATGGGAAACGCTTCTTTACTGACGCACCCTACTATCCTCCTTTAAATGCCGAACAGCTTAAAGCAAGCAAACAACTTGAGCTTTTTCAGCTTGCTACTAAGTAGAAATTTTCACGCTCTTCGTCCCCGGTCGCTTCCGTCAAGAAATGGTGCAATTGGTGGTAAACCACATCAATAGTTAAGAGGATAAAAATGAAAATTGCTTCTCGATATAGAATTATAACCTAGCGCCATGATTATTTACACTACCAATTAGTTTATAAAGTCCCCGTCATTACCATAGGTCCAGCAGGATTTTTAAGTAAGGGCGATGCTTCAACCGTGACAACTAATGGTGTTACTTCCGCATTAGCAGGCAGAGAAAGTTTGACAAAAACTGTTCCTGCTTCATTAGTATTAAACGGCTCCCAAGCGATTTTTTCATTATTAATAACCGACCATAACTGATAAAATTGACCCTGTGGTAAAACCGGAAGGTTCCTTAAGATTAAAACAGCTTTGGGTTCACCGGGTGTGATCACAATACTACCAGAGGCAGCAGATGCGTCAGCCATCCCTTTGAGGGAAACTAGACGAGTATTAGGCTGTTGCAGCATTGCAATCACATCTTTTTGTCGCACTACCTGAGCCTCAAGCGTTGTTATTTCTTGCCGGAGTCGGTAGTTATCCACACCAACGGCCAACGCCAATAGTGCCGCTATGCTACCAAGAACGCGACTCAATTGTAGAGGTGAATGCTTCAGTTTTTCCTGGGGTAATGAGTTAGGAACTCCAGAAACATGAGGATTTGGTTCTGCAACGCTAGCCACCGAGGCAGCTTCTAAAATGGCAGAATAGAGATGTGGTGGCGGTGCGATATCAGGTAGGGCGTAGGGCATAACTTCTAGAACTTCTTGCAGGCTAGCAACCTCTGTAGCTAGTTCGGGATTTTCTTTCAGCACTCGCCTTAATTCCTCGGCTTCTTCAGAGCTGAGGTTGCCAAGTACATAACCTGCCATTAATTCTTTTGAGTGTTCAGGAAATAAAGGCTCTGTCATAGGTGCAACTAGCCAATTAAATTTTGTAAGTTTTTTCTTAAGTTCAACAAACCTTGCCGAGACCAAGTTTTAATTGTTCCCAGCGGTATACTAAGTTTAGCTGCAATTTCTGATTGACTCAGACCGTCGTAGTAAGCCATCTCTAACACCTGTTGCTGTTTTTCTGGAAGTTGAGCTAAGGCATCGCGAACACAGTGAGATCGGTCACTTAAAGAAGCTGACTCGAAAGGCGTGAGAGGGGGAATTTCAGTAGCCATCATCTGACTCCATCGCTGGAGAAATTTTAAGTTTGTGCTGCGGGAACGAAGTTTATCAATTGCGCGCGATCGAGTCATAGTTGTCAAAAAGCTGCTCATAGAGCCGCGATTCGGATTGTATGCGCCCCTATTCCAGAGATTGAGAAAAATCTCTTGGGTTAAGTCTTCTGCCTCTTGAGGATTGCTGAGAATTCTCAGCGCCAATCTGTAGACTAAGCTGCCATAGCGGTTATAGAGAATGCCCAAAGCAGAAGGTTGACCAACACTCATCAACCGAAATAACTCAGCGTCAGTCTGTTTGTCAGTGTTATCCGCGCTTGTTTCGGCAGAGTTCAAATCCATAGGTGTTTTGTAGAACAGACCTAAACCGATAATTTTAAGTTGATTCTGGTTATTGCAGCAAGCGCGTCTCCAAAAATAATCTGGCCCCATCTTCTTAAATACGGCCCGCAAAGCTGATTGGATGTATACAAGCTGAGTATCTTAACCTCGATCGCCATAAATTTAGGCTATTCGCAATCCAATCAAACGAGTAAGCCGTACTATAAGAGGAAACACGGCTAGGTATTACCTGCTGACTGCTTAAATCAAGATTCCTCAGATTGGGAAGAACAATATGAACCGGAAAGTGCTTTATTTGATTGTTGGTCTGACTCTAACAGCTAGTCTGTATGCCTGCTCTGAGACTCCTAGTAGCACAAATCAGGCTGCTCCTAACGCTTCTCCCGATGCGATGAAGAGTCCTGATGGGATGAAAAGTCCCGATGCGATGAAGAGTCCCGGTGCGATGAAGAGTCCCGATGCGATGAAGAGTCCCGGTGCGATGAAGAGTCCTGATGCTATGAAAAAATAGCCTTTACCAAAGACATCACCGAAGTTACATTGCTTATTTGGGGCGGGCTAGGAGCAACGCCCCACAATAGTTTTATTTTTTTACATACAATTAAAATGCTGATTAGCTTAGTTTATACCCGGACTGCACAGTCCCCTTCACAGTGGCAGAGTTGGAAAAAACGGAGCTAACCAAAGCTGTATCTTGACATCCCAACCCAAAAGAATCGCGATCGCACTTCCCACAACAATTACGCCGCCGATTCTTTGTAAGGCTGCACTGTGGGGGCGCAAACGTAATAAGTGCTGGCTGAAATAGCGTCCTCCATAGGCGATCGCCAGTAGCGGCAACCCGGCTCCCAAACCGTACAAAATTAGTAAAACAAACGCAGTTACAGGTTGAGGATTGACAACAGCTATGACCAGAATACTGCCAAGAACTGGCCCCGCACAAGGTGTCCAAAGCAAGCCGAGTTGGGTTCCCAGCCAAAATTCGCCAACCAACCCTACTCGTGCGGGTGCTTTGAGCCAACTTTCAAAGTGTAAGTATTTAAACAGCAGTTGGTAACTCTGCGGAAAAATAGCACTTATTCCAGCAATCAACAGAAAGGCAAGTGCTCCAGTTCGGAGGATGCTAGCAAAGTTGACAAACCACCCTGATGTCACTCCCAACAAGCTCCCAATTGCCGCAAAACCAGCTATCAATCCTGATACCAAAGCAATGGGGCCATAGCGATGAGATTGCAGGCTGCGTCCTAATAATATGGGTAGGATTGGTAAGACGCAGGGCGAGAGAATTGTTAAAAATCCTGCTAGTAAAGCCACACCAGCCGACGTGAGTGAAATTGGCATCTGACTACCCTAATAACTTGCGAATAGTCTGTTCGGTTTCCTGATAAGCTCCTTCCCCAATATGGTCGTAGCGCCAGATGCCTTGTCGATCGGCTAAAAATAAATGAGGCCAATATTCATTCTGGTAGGCAGCCCATGTTTTAAATTCGTTATCCAGCGGCACGGGATAGGTAATTTGGTGTTGCTGTAAAGCTTTTTTGACGTTGTTGGCATCCCGCTCAAAGGGGAATTCAGGGGTGTGTATGCCCACAACCTTCAATCCGCGATCGGCATATTTCTGGTTCCAACCGACGATGTAGGGCAGAGTGCGCTGACAGTTAATGCAGGCAAATGTCCAAAATTGCACCAACACCACTTTGCCTTTAAGGTCAGCTATTTTCAACGGCGCAGAATTTAGCCACTGGCTGATGCCTTGAAACTCTGGTAAAGACTTTCCAGTTGGTGAGGCAGCAACGTTCTCGACTGTGGGAAAATTAGGAATTTTAGCAGGATCGGGTATGGGGATATTGTCAGAGCTAGAAGTTGCGATAATATCTTTCTTAATGCCACAACTGAGAGCAGTCCCACCAACTCCCAGCCCTAAATACCAAAGTAATTGGCGTCGCCCCAGCCAGCGCTTGTTCATAAATTAATTTCCTTCCTTATTTACTTTATATACGGAGATGACCGGAAATTGGATGTTTTATGCAAACAGCAAAAATTTTAAATCCAAAATAGAGTTAGCATCGTATTAAGTTAGAGACTACTAAAAACCGAGTCTCTTCTGGACTTATGCAAAAAGTGGTTTTACGTGCTATTTATAACGATAAGGTGCGGTGTGCATGGAGTCCTACATATAGAGGTTTTGCATAAATCCTGTTCTTGTCACCCTTACGCACTATGGATTCATCTGCTCCTTCTAAAAAATCTCGGTCTAAACCTTTACCGACTCAGGCAACTGGGGCGAAGTTATTTCACTGGTTAAATATCATTAGTCTAGTGATGATGATTGGCAGTGGATTGCAAATTTACAACTCGAATCCGGTTTTTGGCGGGCGGGGAGGATGGCAGTTCCCACCCATATTTTTGCTAGGCGGTTGGCTGGCTGGTGGCAGACATTGGCATTTCGCTGCCATGTGGTTATTCGCACTCAATCTATTTTGGTACGGTGTCTATATTTTCATCACCCGCCGCTGGCAGCATCGTTTTCTCGGCTATAATGACCTGAAAGCTTTGCAGAATTCTCAAAATGAGAAGCGCAAAAATTATTCATGGCACCGCCTAGCTTACACAGCAATTATTCCGGTTTTGCTGCTAGCTTTATTTAGCGGAATGGGAATGTATAAACCTGCTCAATTCCACTGGATTGTTGATTTATTTGGCAGTTGGCAGGCACTGAGAGTCGTTCACTTTATATCGGTTCCTACCGTCATCATCTTTGCACTAATTCACTCTTTGCTGGGCCTCAAGGTAGGGGGTTCGCGCCTGATTAAGTCAATTTTTTGGTAGAGGTTTCCTAATGTTTCCAGACTCTCCTCGTTTATGGCAGCGCCGCCAATTTCTCCAATTATCTGGACTTTCTGGCATCGGTTTATTTTTAGGCGGTTGTGGGTTGATTCCTTTTGATGCTGTGGTAGGTAAGACTTTTGAACCTCTCAACCAAAGTGTTGAAGCTTTGTTGTTGAATCCTCAAAAACTCGTACCGGAATTTCCTGCAAGTGCGATCGAGCCGAATGCCTTAATTATCAATACCTTTGATATTACTCCAGATATTGATGCAAAAGCTTTCCGTCTGATAATTGATGGTGAGGTAAATCGTCCCCTCAACCTCAGTCTAGAACAACTTCAGATTATGCCTTTGAGTGTAATGACAATTCGCCATGTTTGTGTGGAGGGTTGGGCTGCTATCGTGCAGTGGGGCGGAGTGCGGCTGCGGGATTTGGTAGCACTTGCTCAACCAAAGACAAATGCTCGCTATGTTTATTTTAAGTCTGCTGATGGCTATTACGAGAGTTGGGATATGCCTTCAGCGTTGCACCCTCAGACTTTGATGGTTTATCAGAAAAATGGTAATCCTCTGAGTGTTGAGAATGGTGCGCCTTTACGCCTAGCATCTCCAATTAAGCTGGGTTACAAACAGAGTAAGTGGGTGACTAGAATTACATTAGTTTCTGAATTGCTGCCTGAAAAGGGTTACTGGGAGGATCAAGGTTACGAGTGGTTTGGAGGGCTATAATAATGTGTTTGAGAAGCCTGAATTAGGCAGTCTCCTTAGTTTTCAGAATTGGTATTAATTAACAAGTGGATGATGTACAATGAAAAAAAGATTATTTTTGAAAGCGGGTCTAGCCACAGCAAGCATGGCATGGTTATCGTCCTGTTTGCCTGGAAAGTCAGATGTTATGGCCGCTTCTAAGGGTGTTTTTGAAATTACTAAAACTGAGGAAGAGTGGCGCAAAATTTTGACACCAGCACAGTTTGATGTGTTGCGAAAACACGGCACTGAACGCTCTCACACTAGCATTCTCGACAAGCAATACGGGAAGGGAATTTATGCGTGTGCTGGGTGCAATTTGCCACTTTTTTCATCGCAAACCAAATTTGATAGCGGTACTGGTTGGCCAAGTTTTTATGAACCGATCGAAGGGGCGATCGCCACATCAGTGGATAATTCGCTGTTTGCGAGTAGAATTGAAGTGCATTGCCATCGCTGCGGGGGGCATTTGGGTCACGTATTTGATGACGGCCCTGCACCTACTGGCAAACGCTACTGCATGAACGGTGTTGCTATGAAATTTATTGCTGGCTGACATTCTTTCACGGGTCATTCTGTGGTATCGAATCCGATAATCATCCATCCGCAAAACCGCTAGTGCAGGCGGATTCGCGCGGATGGTATAGTGATTTTTGGGACGTAAGGGCGATCGAGGTTATTTATGGATGCTGAAGAACTTTTAGAAAGATACGCTAAAGGCGAACGAAAATTTCATAATGAACGGTTAAGTGGGGTAGACCTTAAAGGTTCTGACCTGAGTGGTATTGACCTACAGGGTGCTAATTTGACGGGAACTGATTTGAGTGGCACCAACCTAACAGATGCGATTTTTTACGCTGTTAATTTGAGTCGGGCATCCTTGACAAGTGCAAACATGAGTGGAATACGTTGTGATTCAGCTAATCTAAGTTTAGCAGAACTCAACGGTGCAAATTTGAGTAAAGCAAATCTGAGTAGTTCCAACTTGACTAATGCTAATCTTGACAAGGCAAATCTGACTGGTGCAAACCTAACAGCTACTAACCTAAGTAGAGCCTTCTTGTTTCAGGCAGATTTAAATAGAGCTAACTTGACTAACGCTAATCTGACTGGAGCAAACCTGGCTGAAGCAAATTTAACTGCAACAATTCTAAGTGGTGTACAATTCTTAGAGGCAAAGCTCAAGGGTTGTAAACTCAGGGCCGTCAATTTGCAAAAAAGCAATTTGTCAGGAATTAAGTTGATAGATGTAGATTTAAGTGTGGCAAACTTGGAAGAAGCTAACCTTAAAAAAGCCTGTTTCCAAGGTGCGAATCTAGAAAGATCAAATCTGCAAGGAGCAAACTTAATGGGAGCAGATTTAAGTAGAGCAAACTTGAAAAAGGCAGACTTAACTAACGCAAGAATTTATGGTTGGAATATTGAAAATGCAGACTTCACTTGTGCTACAATGCCCGATGGAGAAATCTATCAGCCAGAAACCTCTGACGGAGAAATCTACCAGCCAGAAACTTCGGAAAAACTATCCCAAAAAGTGACAGCTATGACGCGCAAAATTATTCGTACTGACAAAGCACCCGCACCCGTGGGCCCTTACAATCAAGCGATCGCCGCAACGGGCACTATGCTGTTTGTAGCTGGCCAAATTGCGATCGACATTAGACTAAACGATATTGTCTACACTGACGATGTGGCAAAACAAACCGAACAAGTTATGGCAAATCTGGAAGCGATTCTCACAGAAGCCGGCGCTACTTGGTTGGATGTGGTAAAAACCACGGTTTTTCTCAAGGATATGAATGATTTTGCCGCGGTAAATGCGGTTTATGGGAAATATTTTGATGCGGAAACTGCACCGGCGCGCGCTTGTGTAGAGGTTTCGCGTTTGCCGAAAGATGTGTTAGTTGAAATTGATTGTATTGCCGTGATTTGATTTAAGATCAATTCCGGTGGCACTGGAATGAATCATAGGCAACGGAGGACACGGCAATGCCGTTTCCCTACCCCAAAACGATCGATCTTCCTCGATGAAAGATGTAACCATCCGCCGATTAATTGTAGGGAAACGGCACTGCCGTGTCGTGACTGTGGGTAATATCTTCCTCAATGAAAGATGTAACTTGAATTTTCGGCAATTCTTTCCATTCGGGCTCAATGGGTGAGTAGCAACAGTAGCATACCGCTAAACAGTCGTATGCAGCATTCGGAATTTCAGGCGTGTACTCCTGCGCGAAACCTCCCAATCTCCCCAGCGAACGTGAGTGCTGGCAGCAGGCGATTTAGGATCTGCACTCTCTTTAAATTGGCCAAAGTTTCGCAGGCGATCACCCGTTTTAGGCAGAGGTTTGTCTGAGTAGTCGTAGTGTTCTGCTAGGATACTCGTGAGAGCACCTGTATGGGAAAGCGATCTATCCTCCCATCCAGGGGAAGAAAGCGATTCTGTTTTGAAAACGATCAACCGTTTTGGCATTGATTTATGCCTCCCTCTAAGCATACTTTATATTTTCTTCAGTCCGCGCAGGCGGACTTTGTTTGTGTAGACGCGGTTTCAACCGCCGAATGATAATAAGAGGTAACTTTATATTTGATTGAGTCCGCTAGGAGTGAACTTCATTTATGTAGTTGCGGTTTCAACCCCCGAGGGTAAAGTGCGCGACTGTATTAACTTCCACAGCCGATCGCACTTTTGTCGATCTGTCGCTGTCGCGCACCTACTCCCAAATCAATCTGAAACAATCAGATTTAATCTCAATTAGCAATTAGCAATTACTAATTACCAGTTACCAATTAGCAATTAGCAATTACTCTACAAGTAATTACCAATTACCAACCGTAAACTATTTATTCAACGCTTCGCGGGCGGCTACCGCTTCGTCGGGATGAATGTTCAAGCGGGTCAAATTAATTCGACCTTTATTGTCAATTTCTCGCACTTTGACAATCACTTCATCGTTCACAGCTAACTCGTCTTCCACTTTCCCGACGCGGTAGTCCGCTAACTGGGAAATATGAATCATTCCTTCTTTTCCTGGCAGAATTTCCACAAAAGCGCCGATCGGAATAATTCGAGTTACTTTGCCGACATACACATCTCCTGCATTTAACTTGCGCGTCATGCCTTGGACGATGTTGTAAGCCCGCTGAGCTTTTTCGCTGTCGTTGCCAGCAATTGTCACGGTTCCGTCGTCTTCGATGTCTATTTTGACACCGGTTTCTTCGGTGATGGCTTTGATCGTTTTGCCACCGGGCCCAATTACCAAACCGATAAATTCAGGATCGATTTTCAGGGTTAACAAACGCGGTGCAAACGGCGACATTTCCTTGCGGGGAGTGTCGATGGTTGCCAGCATTCTTTCTAAAATGTGCAGTCTGGCCGGTTTGGCTTGGCGGATGGCGGTGGCAATCACATCTAAGGGCAAACCTTTGATTTTCATGTCCATCTGCAAAGCAGTAATCCCGGTGTCGGTACCGGCTACTTTGAAGTCCATGTCGCCTAAAAAGTCTTCAATTGCCTGAATGTCAGTCAAAATTCGGACTTCATCGCCTTCTTTAATTAAACCCATTGCCGCGCCGCTGACGGGTTGGGAAAGGGGAACGCCTGCATCCATTAATGCTAGCGTTGAGGCGCAAACTGAACCCATTGAGGTCGAACCGTCGGAAGAAAGGATTTCTGAAACTACGCGAATGACGTAGGGGAAATCTTCTTTGGATGGCAAAACCGGCAGCAAAGCGCGTTCTGCGAGGGCTCCGTGACCGATTTCTCGGCGTCCGGGCGATCGCATCGGCTTGGTTTCTCCTACCGAAAACGGCGGGAAATTGTAGTGATGCAAGTAGCGTTTGTCTTGCTGCGGGTGCAAGTCGTCTCCTAAATCTTGGGCATCGCCTGGGGTTCCCAGGGTTGCTGCGGACAAGACTTGGGTTAGACCGCGATTGAACAGCGCACAGCCGTGTACTCGCGACGGCAGCACCCCTACGCGACAAGAAACGGGTCGCACCTCGTCTAGGTTGCGGCCGTCTACACGAACGCCATCTTCGATGATTTGCTTCCGCATCATTTTTTTGGTAACGTCCTTGAAAACGTTGCCGATCGTCTTGCTGTTGGCGGTGGCGGCTAGTTTTACCGGGTCGTCTTCGGAGAGTTCGGCGATGGCAGATTCGACTGCATTTGCCTTAACTTCGTCCAATGCTGCATTCCGTATTGTTTTGTCTTTTTCAAATCTTGACAAAATGATGCGGATGGGTTCTTGGGCGCGATCGCGAATAAAGTTTTCCAGGGCCGAATCTTGCGATGGCCGTTCCTCTACCACCAAATCGATGCCCAATTCCGCCATAATTTCGCGCTGGGCTTGAATCAAGTCACAGGCTGCTTCATAGCCGAAGTCGATCGCCTCGATGATATCCTGTTCCGGCAATTGGTTCGCGCTGGCTTCCACCATGATTACTCCATCAGGAGAACCGGCTACCACCAGATCCAACTCGCCTTCTTTGATTTCGCTGTAGGTTGGGTTGATGATGAAATCGTCCCCTACCAAACCGACTCGCACTGCGGCCATCGGCCCGTAAAACGGCATTTTCGCCAGCAGTATCGCCACCGAAGCCCCCGTCACCGCCAAAACGTCCGGCGGCACTTGTTCGTCCATCGACAGCGTTGTTGCTACAACTTGGATGTCATCTCGCAGCCAGCTAGGAAATAGCGGGCGCAGCGGTCGATCGATCAAACGGCCCGTGAGAGTCACTTTTTCTGGTGGCCGCCCTTCCCGGCGCAAAAATCCACCGGGAATTTTACCGCCAGCGTAGAGTCTCTCTTCGTAATCTACCAACAGGGGCAGGAAATCAATTCCCTCTCTCCCCTGCGATCGAGTCGCCGTCACTAAAACCGCCGTGTCACCCGACTGAATCAAAACTGCACCGCCTGCTTGAGGCGCTAGTAAACCAATCTTCAGTCTAATATCCCGTCCATCGAAGGATATTGACTTGTCTATCTCTACCATGTAGCACTGCTTCCTTATCTACCACATTCTTTCTCTGT
Source organism: Microcoleus pseudofavosus SVA1_A4 (assembly GCF_036700565.1). Classification (NCBI taxonomy): domain Bacteria; kingdom Bacillati; phylum Cyanobacteriota; class Cyanophyceae; order Oscillatoriales; family Microcoleaceae; genus Microcoleus; species Microcoleus pseudofavosus. Next base: position 16,817 of record NZ_JAUBPE010000050.1, on the reverse strand, counting down.
CGGGATCGTAACATTACCACAGGAGGTTTGAGAGGCAGCGACCAAAAGACAGGGATAATTCGGTGTCGATCGACTGCTGGCGCCTCGATTGTAAGCATTTATACTCTTTGATTATTTTTGGTATTCTGGGCTCGATTGGGCGATCGCCCGCCCAATACCTGAAATAGGTGGTAGGATAAATTTTCATTTGTCTGTTGTCAGTTAACTGTTGTCAGTTGACTGTTGACTGACTCATGAGTAATTCTGTGGTTAGTTAAAAAAATATTTTTTACAAATCAAACAAGATTGCTGTAGTAAATCTTGAAAATAATCAAGTTATAAGGATTCAATAAAATGGCCATTTTACACGGCACTTGGCTGCTAGATCGCGAAAAAAGTGGGTTATATATTTGGGGAGAAACTTGGCGAAAAATAGGGGCGAGCGACATCAGTGAATCGATAAATATTCGCCATCCATTGGCAATGGCCGAAGCTGAATTGAAGACGTTCTTAACTTCTTTGCAGCAGTCGGGAAAACTCAACTGGCAATTACCGGAAATTGCCGAAACTCCACCGGAAAAAGGCAAAAAAACTAGGCGATCGCCCAAAAGTCAAAACCCAGTAGAAATCCTCCCCCAAAACTCCTCAATTCAAAGGCAAATTCGGGCGATCGCACTTCCGACTCAAATCTCAGAATCGAACGCAACTCTGATGCCGCAGCACTCGGCCGCAGCTTTTTCTGAACCTGCCCCAACCGAGGAAATTTATCTTTATCCCTGGCAAGTCGAGGGTTATTTTCTCAACCCTAAAGCAGCTTTTGTTTTCTTGCAATCACTGCCGCTTAACAGCACAGAACCAGACTCTTTTGTCGGCTCAGATTTGCGTTTTTGGTCTCATGTTGCTAGGTGGAGTTTGGATTTGTTGGCAAGATGCAAATTTTTGCCTGGATTGGAGAAACAGTCCGACGGTTCCGCTATTGCCAAATGGCAACCTTTGTTAGATAGTTCTACAGATCAACTCCGTCTCGCTACTTTCGTCAAGCAAATGCCGACGGCTTGTAGAACATATCAGTTGTCAGTTGTCAGTTGTCAGTTGTCAGAAGAATCGAGTCAATTGCCTTTAGCGGTGGATTTGCCGGTGGGGGCCCAGGAATTGGTGTTAGGCTTTTTGAGCAGTGTTGTAGATGGTCAAGTGCGATCGGCTGGTAGCTCTACTTTAGAGATCAAAACAGTTTCTCCTACCCGCGAATGGCTGCAATCTTTGCAGCAAGAATCTGGTATTGTTCAAGCAGAATCAGCAGCCTTGGAAAGTTTAGCAACCAAACTGAAAGCTTGGACTGCACCGCTGCAAAATGCACCATCTCAACAAAATCAATTTCGCACTTGTTTTCAACTCATACCACCAGCGCCCGGTAAAGCCGACTGGAGTTTAAATTATTGCTTGCAAGCCGCAGATGAAGCAGAATTTTTGGTAGATGCGACAACTATTTGGAACAACTCAGTCGAGCGTTTGAATTATGCAGGCCGGACTATAGAATTACCTCAAGAAACTTTGCTCAGCGGCTTGGGTTTAGCCTCAAAACTTTATCCGTTAATTGAACCGAGTTTGCAAGTACAGCGACCTCAATCTTGTCTTTTAAAACCGTTAGATGCCTACAATTTTATCAAGTCTGTGGCTTGGCGGTTTACTGATAGCGGCTTGGGGGTAGTTTTGCCGCCTAGTTTGACAAAGACAGATGGTTGGGCGAGTCGTTTGGGTTTGAGTATTTTAGCCGAAACTCCGAAATTAAATCCTGCTAAGGGTGGAGTGGGATTGCAAAGTTTGCTAAGTTTTAAGTGGGAATTGACGATCGGCGGACAGCGCCTTTCTAAGGCAGAGTTTGACAGATTGATCGCGTTGAATTCGCCTTTGGTGGAAATTAACGGCGAGTGGGTGGAATTGCGGGCGCCGGATGTGAGGGCTGCTCAAACTTTTTTTGCCAGCCGCAAAGAGCAAATGACTCTTTCTTTGGAGGATGCTTTGCGTTTGGCTTCGGGCGATTCTCAGACGATCGAGAAATTGCCCGTGGTGAATTTTGAAGCAACTGGTCAACTTCAGGAGTTGCTGAATACTTTGAGCAATAATCAAGCGGTAAGTGCGATCGCAACTCCGGCTAGTTTCCGAGGAGAATTGCGGCCTTATCAAGCACTAGGAGTTGGCTGGTTGGCCTTCTTAGAACGCTGGGGTTTGGGGGCTTGTCTAGCGGACGATATGGGATTGGGAAAATCCATTGAGCTAATTGCTTTCCTCCTGCACTTGCAAGAACAAAATTCTCTAGAAGCGCCGACATTATTGGTTTGTCCGACATCGGTATTGGGCAATTGGGAGCGCGAAGTCAAGAAATTTGGTCCGACGCTGAAAGTGTTAGTTCACCACGGAGACAAACGCGCTAAAGGCAAAGCATTTGCGACGGCAATTAAGGGAAAGGATTTAATAATTACCAGTTACGCGCTAGTGTTTCGCGATGCTAAGGAAATTCAAAGCACTAAATGGCAAGGATTGGTTTTAGATGAAGCGCAAAATATCAAAAATTCGGAGTCTAAGCAGTCGAAAACAGTACGCGAAATCGAGGCATCTTTTAAAATTGCGCTGACGGGAACTCCGGTGGAAAATAGACTGCAAGAATTGTGGTCGATTTTGGAGTTTCTGAATCCTGGCTATTTGGGGCCGCGCAATTTCTTTCAGCGCCGATTTGCTATTCCGATCGAGAAATACGGAGATAGGGAATCATTGCAGAGTTTGCGATCGCTCGTTCGGCCTTTCATCCTCCGCCGCCTGAAAACTGACAAAGAAATCATCCAAGATTTGCCCGAAAAACAGGAAATGACTGTATTTTGTGGGCTGGCGGCTCAACAGGCGGTATTGTATCAGAAAATAGTCGAAGAGTCAATAGCTGAATTAGAATCCGCCGAAGGTATTCAGCGCCGGGGAATGATTCTGGCTTTGCTGGTAAAGCTGAAACAACTTTGCAACCATCCGGCTCTTGTGAAAGCAGAAGCTAAGCCAAAAGAATTGGGGATTAAGAGTCAGGAATCGGGGAAATTGCAGCGGTTGGTGGAAATGTTAGAAGAGGTGCTCGCTGAGGGCGATCGGGCTTTAATTTTTACTCAATTTGCGGAATGGGGAAAACTCCTGAAACCGCATCTAGAACAGCATTTGGGTCGAGAAATTTTGTTTTTGTACGGCGGCATTAAGCAGCAGCAGCGGGAAGAAATGATCGATCGCTTCCAGCACGATCCCCAAGGCCCACCGATTATGATTTTATCATTAAAAGCTGGCGGTACAGGCCTGAACTTAACCAGAGCAACCCACGTTTTTCACTATGACAGGTGGTGGAATCCAGCAGTTGAAAATCAAGCAACTGACCGCGTATTTCGCATCGGCCAAACTCGCAACGTGCAAGTCCACAAATTTGTCTGCACTGGTACATTAGAGGAAAAGATTCATGATATGATTGAAAGCAAAAAAGCCTTAGCCGAACAAGTAGTCAGCGCCGGTGAAAACTGGCTCACGGAGTTAGATACAGACCAACTTCGCAATTTACTAATCCTCGATCGAAATGCTATTATAGAAACAGAAGAAGAATAATATGATTAATTACCAATTCCCAACAGCACGACACGGATGTCACGAATACACGGATAGCTGTTTTTTCCTTTCTGACTCCAGCATCCAGGATACAAGCCCCCGGATTCATCCGTGGAGAAATAAAAAACCTGTATCCGATGAAACTTGCCCCCCGAATTTATCCGTAGGGTCAATGCTTCAGTCTAAAATCTAAAATCTAAAATCTAAAATCTAAAATCGATTGACTCCAGCATCCCAATTACCAATGCCCAATGCCCGCTGCCCAATTCCCAATTCCAAAATAAATGATTGACAGAGAATGGTGGACACAACAGTGGTTAGATTTAATCAATACCTACCGCTTCAAAAAGCGCTTAGAACGAGGCTGGCAATACGCGCGCGAAGGTAAAGTTCTCAGCATTAAATTTCCCGATCGAGAAGTAATTGCCATAGTTCAAGGAACAGATCCCAAACCCTATCAAGTTTCTTTAGGACTCGACACATTGACTGATGAAGATTGGGATTACGTGATTGAAAATATGTCGCAAAGAGCCGTTTTTTCAGCTAAACTCTTAGCAGGAGAAATGCCGCACAATATTGAAGATGTATTTGCAGCAGCCGGCAAAACGCTATTTCCGTTAAGTTTATCTGATATTCGATCGCGCTGTAGCTGTCCTGACCCCCAAAACCCTTGCAAACACATCAGTGCAGTATACTACTTATTGGGCGATCGCTTCAGCGAAGACCCCTTCGTACTCTTTCAACTGCGGGGCCGAACAAAAGAGCAAATCTTGACAGCACTCCGTCAAAGACGAGGTACGCAAGGAGAGGAAAATTCCCAACTCAACTCCGGCGAAAATTCCCCCACTGCGAATGCTAAATTGCCAAAGGTCGATCGCTTTTGGGAATACAACGAGCAGCTAGAATCATCTTTAGTAGTGATTGTACCGCCGCCCAGTAGCGAAACAGTATTAGATATTTTAGGCCCCATTCCCCTCGCAACGGACGGCAAAGGAACCGCTAGCAAATCCTCCCCCGCATCTGACGCACTCAAGCAGCATTTTAGCAAAATCTACCAAGCAGTTAGCCAGCAAGCAGTTTTAGCGGCACTGAAACGGGGCGAAGCAGATTAACAGATTATTCGGTATTGGTGATTTACGTTATGAACCGCTCAATCTGCAAAAAATGAAATAAGAAAATTCAGAAGATTGACTGAATTTTCTTATTTCATTTTTCATTCCGTGATTAAGCAACGCCGATTATTCTTTAGTCCGCTAGGAGTGGACTTTGTTCGTGTAGTCGCGGTTTTAACCGCCGAGTCTTATAGCTGAGAAAGGGTATATGATAATGTCTAATTGCGTTTAGCAGAAGGCGGATTCGTGAAACGCAACCAAGTTGCTAAAGTAGCTACCGCGAAAGTTGAAGCCAAGCTAAAAGTCAAGAAAGTTTCAAAGGCTGACATAAGGCTATTCCTACTTTTTGAGCGATCGAGTAAATCTTTTCATTCATCTTTATATCAGCTTCTATCAATTTTTTCAATCGGATCGCACATAAAGTTTTTACTACTTTAAATTTTGCAATCTTCGTTTACATAAATTTACACTTACCTCATATTACTCATAATCTCGATCAATTCCTGGGGGCGTTCAATCAAAAAATCGGGATTTTGTGCAGCCAAAGCTTCCTGAGAATTAAAACCCCAGCTTACAGCAATTACCTTAATTCCAGTTTTTTTAGCAGCGTCTATATCTCGGATTTCATCTCCCACATAAACGACTTCTTCAGCATTTATTTGCTCTCTTTTTAGCCATCTATTAATAACTTTATGTTTGCCAAAAGTTGAACCAGAATAAATAAACGTAAAAGTGTCTTGCAAACCGTTGATTTCCAGCGTTTCCAAGACATTTTCCCGGGAATTAGAGGTGATGATACCCAGTTGAAAGCCAAGTTTTTTTAACTCCAGCAAAACTTCTTTAATTCCCGGAAATAATTGAATGTTGGGAATTTCACTGTGCAACTCTGCTTTCAACTTTCTAATCAGCAGCGGGAATTTGAAGATAGAAATGCCAGAATATTTCAAGATTTGCCAAGAAGTTAAATTGCTCAGTTGAGCCAGTTCCTCTTTTGTGGCAGACTTAAAGCCAAATTCTACTGACAAACGGTTGGTGATGCTCAGAAGAATATCGATCGTATCTGCTAAAGTACCGTCAAAATCAAAAATAATTACTTTGGTCATTGGACAATAGCAAATAAGGAACGGGGGATCATACCATTTTAGATTTGAGATTTGAGATTTTAGATGGGGGAATGACTTACTGCATAATGTATTGGCTCTTGGTGCTCCGCGGGCAGCCTAGGGTTATTATCTATAGGGTAAGGTGCCCCACAAGCACCCTCCGCGCGAACATCTCAACTTTTAATGGTTAATTTGATTGGCTTTGGCATTTCGCCGCAGCATTTCGGGTTTAATTCGCCGCAGCGCCGAAGCTGTAAATCTGCGGTTCCATTCCTCGTCGGAAATGTCAGCTAATTCTGCAAGTGTCGGCGCTATGTTTTCAGGATAAGGCTCAAACTCTGCAACATCAGTTGGTTTCGCAAATCGCTGATTCCAAGGACAAACATCTTGGCAAATGTCGCAGCCTGCTACCCAACCTTGTAAATTAGAGGCAATTTCGTCGGGCAATTTTTCGGCTCGATTCTCGATCGTGTGATAAGCTATACATCGATCGGCATCCACGACAAAAGGCTCAGTAATCGCCCCGGTCGGACACGCCTCAATGCAGCGAGTACAAGTACCGCAATGTTCCGCATGAGACTCATCCGGCGCTAACTCCAAATTAGTCAAGATTTCGCCCAAAAACACCCAAGAACCGTATTCGCGCGAAATTACATTGCCATTTTTCGCAATCCAGCCAATCCCCGCACGCTGCGCCCACACTTTATCCTGAATCGGCCCGGTATCAGCATAATATCGCGCTTCTATTCCCTCGCCTTGCGATCGCATCCAATTTGCCAAAACCTTCAGTTTTTTGTGCAGGATTCTGTGGTAATCCCGCCCCCAGCCGTAACGAGAGATTTTGGCATATTCGGAACCCCCCGGGCGCTGGTGAGGCGTGTAGTAGTTGATGGCAACACATATTAATGACTGCACCTCTGGCATTACCGATCGAATATCCAGCCGTTTCGGGTTAGCCATCCATGCCATATCCGCCTGATAGCCCTTGTCCAGCCAAGCCTGCAATCTTTGTTTTTCTCGATCGAAATCCGCCTCTTTTGAGGCTATCCCGACTTTGTGAAATCCCAACTCAAGGGCTTTTTGCTTAATGCGATCGCTATTAATTGATGTTTTCATCGGGTAAAAAACCATATCACAAAATGCGCTATAAGTCTATTAATATTTAGACTGATTTAGTGAGAAAATTCATAATACTTTCACAATCTTTATATTTATAATTTTGAACTCTAATTTGTCAAAAACAATACATAATTTTAATTAAGGGAGAATTCGATTCGCCAATTCAAGTACGCAAGTAAAACCGACAGCGAATCCCACAGTATACACATGGCAGTTAGTATTCAATCCGCTCAATCTATTTTCTCCAACACCGAGATTGCTAGCGCTGTTCCGGCTACAACGGAAGCATTCTACAAACTCAGCGTTGAAGACCAACTGGCATTGCTATGGTATGCCTACACCGAAATGGGCATTACCATTACCGCAGCCGCCCCAGGAGTAGCCAGCATGGCGCTTGTCGAAGGCATACTCAACGAAATCAAGCAAATGTCGCCGGCTGCTCAAAGCAAAACCATGTTTGACCTAGCCAGCAACGCCGACACCACAATCGGCCGGATTTACACTTCCTTGCGCGTCAACACCAAACTCGGTTTCTGGTACGAGTTGGGACAGTTGATGAAACAGGGCGTTGTCGCTCCGATCCCCGCTGGCTATCAAATGTCTCCCGAAGCCACTACAGTTCTGGAAACCATCAAGAAACTAGATCCGGGTCAACAAATTACCGTACTTCGCAATACCGTAGTTCACATGGGCTACGACCCCGATTTCAGCCAAGAGTACGGCAAACGCTCGGCCCCCCGCAGCACTCCCACCGATCCGCAAGAGCGGGTGAAAACCAAAATTGAAGGTATCACCGAGCAGACTGTGCTCAGCTACATCGACTACATGAACGCCTTCGACTTCACCCCAGCCGTCGGTTTATTTGCTGAAGAAGGTGCCCTGCAACCGCCTTTCCAGAAGCCGATCGTCGGTCGCGAAGCTATCCTCAACTATATGCGGGAAGAGTGCATCGGACTCAAAATGATGCCGCAGCAAGGCGTATCGGAACCCGCAGAAGATGGCTACCGCCAAGTGAAAGTCACCGGCAAAGTCGAAACTCCCTGGTTTGGCGCGAATGTGGGTATGAACATCGCGTGGCGGTTTTTGCTAGATCCCCAAGGTCAAATTTTCTTTGTGGCGATCGACTTGTTGGCATCTCCTAAAGAATTGCTCAATTTGATCCGCAAATAAAATATTCGAGTTGGGTCAGTCAAACAGACTCTACAGAAATCCAGATGCCTGCAGGTGTCTGGGTTTGATATCATGTCCGGTTAATCAGTTATCATTTCAGTGCGAGCGAGACGCTCGCACTCGCAATAAATATAAGCGATCGCTCGGACATGATATGATGTCGGTCGATCGCTCTAAAAGCTGCGATCGGCACTCTCCATTTCCTCCTTTTTTAGGATAATTTTTTTTACTGGGCCTACTTATATCTTTTGAGGGATTGCTGCGACAAAGAGAATGATTACAGTAGACTCATTCATCTGAAATCACTTATTTTTATGATCGCAACAACTCGACCTATTTTAACTCGCTCTATAAAGATTGCCGGCATCACAAAGCCAGCGGTACTGCGATATTTTGAAACTTTCAACGCAGGCGATTTTGAAGCGACTGCTGATTTGTTTGCTGGTGACGGGGTTCTGCACGCGCCGTTTGAGGAGCCAATTATCGGTAAAAGCTCGATCGCCACTTATCTAAAAACAGAAGCGCGAGGAATGCAGCTCGAACCCCAGCAAGGTATCAGCCAAATTTTAGAAGATGGCCGAGTTGAAGTTCAGGTCAGCGGCCGGGTGCAAACTTCCGCATTTGGTATTAATGTCGGATGGCTGTTCGTTCTCAATTCTCACCAAGAAATCCTTTCTGTCACCGTCAAGCTGTTAGCTTCTCCCCAAGAATTGCTCAATCTGCGGTCGCATAAGAAATTTGATATTTAATGGGCTGTTTCACATTTAAATTGGATATTTGGGTTTGACCTGTCGATCGCACGTAATGCCTCAAGTCATGCGATCGACAGGTCGATCTGCTTTTTATAGGAAGAATGAGGCCCAAACCCGGTTTTTTACCCAAATCTCTGGTGATATCGTTTCCGGTGGCATCGGAATAATATATTTGGATGATGTCGCGTGCGAGCTTAAGAGCTCGCGATCCACGCCGCGAGCTCTTAAGCTCGCACTACATAATTCCGATGCCAGCGGATTTGATATGAAGCGTCACCAACGGTTAAAAAAACCGGTTTCTTCGCTATTTGTGCGATCGGGACTGTACCCCTACAATCTTACAGTCTCTTAGAGAGGGACGAGACAGCACGAAAAAGAGGCTGTCACCGCACCGTGCGACAGACAGCCACTAGACTCAAAAAGTGCATTGCCATTGACTAATGACTAATCACTAATGACCGATGACGAAGGATCGACGACTAAGGGCTAATTAAGATTTCTCTGGCAAACTCGCTTCCAACTTCAGACAGTTGCGACCGTCTAGTTGCAAACTGTAGTCCACCCGATCCATAAGTCTGCTCATAATCAGCCAGCCATAGCCGCTTTCCTGTTTAGCTTCCGGCCTCGGGGGACTGTAAGTATCCATTTCGTAACCTTTACCGTAATCCCAAATTTCTAAACCAATATCCCGATTTTTTAAATTCAAGCGAATTAACACCGGCAAATTGGGTTGATCTTTGTGAGCATGGCGGATCACGTTAGAATAGGCTTCTGCTAACACCAAGCGCAAACGATTCGACTGACGCGGCCAATCGACGTGCTCTCCTAGCTCTACTTCTAAACTGCTCAGCAACCAATTTTCAACAATTGTTAAAAACCGCAAGTCGCTTGGCACATGAAGCTCAGTATTCATAAAAAAATCCCGTAAGTTTGAAAACCCTGTGTCTTCACACCAGGTATGAAACACGACGCGCCGAATTGATTCGGCCTCAATACTTATCGCTAGCCAGGGGATACCAGCTTTTTCTGTTTAAAAAGAAGGCATTCGTCATTCGGTAGAAGGCATTCGTTAAGAGTATATTTGAAAACTTTAGTTATGGGTCTAAGGCCCATTAACAATAGATAATTATACTCAGGCTGCCATCCGCGAAGTATAAAAAATCTTTGTTTCAATCCCTGGCTTTTAAGCGTTGGTTATTTCTGACGAATGCCTTCTACCTTACCTTAACCATTTACAGCAGGTGTTTAATCCCCCAGGAAAGCGATTCAGGAAACTAGCAGCGCGATCGCGAGCTAGATTTTTTACTGTTGACGATAACGCAGTCCTTTGCGGGACTCTGTTGGCCGTCAACAAGCAGGGCTTGAGTTTTTTTCGCTCTCGCCCCCGACTATCCGCCGGGAGTTGCTGACAGATTCAGAGAACCTCCAGAGAGAGTATAGTTTGGTCGTCTTCCTGAACTGGATTGTCAGCTCGGATGTGAGCCAATAAATTGTCCAAGTTGAAGGAACCAGGCTCCTCAATCAAAAGTTGCCAAAGCCCTTCTTGTTGTAGCATAGAACGGGTTTGTTCACCCCCTGCGACCGCTTCAGTAGTCACGGTAGCTTCAGTAATCCCGTCACTCGTCAGCAGAAATACATCTCCTGACTTTAATTCGATCGCACCTGCTTTGCCCCTCCAAACTGGCAGTATCCCCAAGGGAATGCCGCGAGCTTTCAGGAAATTCGGCTCGACTTGCGTTTTACCGCTAGCGGATTGAGCTTTCACCTCCGAGTGAGACCAAACGATCGGGTAAATGTGACCGGCATTAGCAAAGGCCAGGTGTCCCGTTGACGGAGTGTAACGAGCTACAACCATTGTAATAAAATGGTTGTTGCCGATCAGGTCATCAGACATAGTGCTATTCATGTTCTGCATAACTTGATCTGGTTCTGGAGAAATTTCTTGGGAAAGTTCCCGCCGCATCACCGAAATCGCGCTAGCCATAAATAGAGCAGCCGGAACTCCCTTACCCGAAACATCTCCCACCGCTATCCAAATATCCCCTTGAGAGTGGACGTAGACTTCAAAAAAGTCACCGCCAACTTCCCGCGCGGGATAGCAGCAAGCTTGCACCCTGACTGTTTCAAAATCCGGCCAACTTTGGCGCAACAAGTTTGTTTGGATTTGGCGGGCCACTTCCAACTCGTTTTGCATCTGCTTGGCTAAATCCAGAGTCCGCTGGTATAGCTTAGCTTGAGACAGAGCCAGAGCAGCTTGAGCTGCTACACCTTCTATTAACTCTATATCTTCTGCCGACCAAGGGTTAGTGCCGCCAATCTGGCACAAAGCCAGTACCGCCAGCAATTCTTGCTGGTAAGTCAGGGGTACGGCAATCTCAACCGATTTACCGTCCCCCCCACTGTTTGGGTTCACTTGAGTTTGGCGGCTGGCTACTGCTTGAACCAGCAAATTTTCATCAAAAGAAAAGCTGCTAGGTTCTGCGGTTTGGGCTTGATAGGGGAAGGTACTCGGCAATAGTCGATCGGCCTCTACCGGCCGCAGCATACAATAATTGGCCTCAAAAGTTTGACCTACGGTTTGAACAATAGTTTGTACCATACTAGAGTAATCTAGCGACCCGCGAATCACGCTCATTACGTCATTGAACAGAGATTCTCTGCGCAAAGCGCGGCGCAGTGCAACGCTGCGCTGCTTGTAGTATTTGTAAGTTTCTGAGGCTTGATTGATCACCAATTTGAGTTCTTCTGGATTCCACGGTTTGGTGATGTATTTGAAAACTTGACCTGAGTTGATGGCCTCGACCAAATCTTCAACATCTGTGTATCCAGTCAACAGAATCCGAATCGTATCAGGAAAGCGATCGACTGTTTTCCCCAAAAACTCGGTGCCATTCATTTCTGGCATCCGCTGGTCAGATATAATCACCGCCATCTCGCCCTGTTCGTCTAGAACTTCCAGGGCGCTGAGGGCGCTATCTGCTTTGTAAACCTGAAAGTCGCGTCGAAACGTCCGGTACAGCAAATCCAAGTTGTCGGGTTCGTCATCGACTACCATTAGTTTCAGCTTGCTTCCATCTCCCCGACTCATGCTATTCCCTACTCCTAGGCGAATTAATCAGGTCTAAAACTAGCTTGTCAATTACCCTTCGCTGATTCAGCAGAGCCGCATTAGCGTGAGGGGTTCGGGTTTCATAGGTCAGTGCCATGACGAGTGATACCACCACAAGGATATTCGGAACTTGCAGCCGGTCGCGGTCTTATCTGACCTCGCCTTGGTTTAGAACTCGTCGTTTACTCCCCTTACTGCCAAATCAAGTTAATTTTTCTGCCAGTCTGAGCTTAGCAGAACGAGAGCGGGGATTTCTAGCTACTTCTTCGGATTGTGGCACGATCGGCTTTTTTGTCAGTACCTGCAAACTGGGTGTTCCTCTGAGTTGGTGCTTGACCGGTCGGTCTTCCAGGCTGTGAAATGTAATGATTCCGATTCTCCCACCGGGTTTTAACCACCTTGGGGCTTGGTTGAGGAAAGTTTCTAAAGAAGCTAGTTCGGAGTTGACAGCTATCCTTAAAGCTTGGAAAGTGCGGGTGGCCGGATGGATTCTACCGTTGCGCTGCTTGGGTGGGAAGGTGCTGGCGATCGCGCTAGCCAGTTCTGTTGTAGTTTGAAAAGGACGGCTTGCGACAATCCGCCTCGCGATGCGTCGCGACAGTCGTTCCTCGCCGTATTTGTAAATAATATCTGCTAGTTTAACTTCTTCCCAGTGATTGATAATCTCTTCTGCGGTCAAAGATTGCTGCTGGTTCATACGCATATCTAGTTGAGCTGGGTGGCGAAAACTAAATCCCCGTTCCGGTGTATCGAACTGAGCCGAGCTGACGCCCAAGTCTGCTATGATACCATCAAATTCGGCATCTGGGGACTTGTATTCAGCAAAGTTGCCGTGCCAAAACTCAACGGGCGAGTTGGCAAATCGGGTTTTGCAAAAACGGATGGCTTGTTCGTCGCGGTCGATCGCCACCACTGTAACATCGGCCGCCGCCGCTAAAATCAAACTCGTGTGTCCGCCGCCCCCAAGCGTCGCGTCCAAATAGCGGCCGCCGGGACGCACAGCCAAACCCGCAATTAATTCGCTTCCCAAAACTGGAACGTGATAGGTGTCAATGCTGACATCCGATCCAAGGGTGTCCTTCTCAGAAAGCTCGATATCCTTCATAATCATAAAAGCCAAACAAAAATCAACAATAGCTAGTAATCATTAATTCATTTAATTATGTCAAGAATTGAGACTAGAACCGAACCGATGGTGCTCAACATGGGGCCGCACCACCCATCCATGCACGGGGTACTCCGGCTAATCGTCACCCTAGACGGGGAAGACGTAGTTGACTGCGAGCCTGTTTTGGGCTATCTGCACCGCGGCATGGAAAAAATCGCCGAAAATCGCACGAACGTAATGTACGTGCCCTACGTGAGCCGCTGGGACTATGCGGAGGGGATGTTTAACGAAGCGGTGACAGTAAATGCGCCGGAAAAGTTGGCGAATATTGCTGTCCCCAAACGGGCGAGTTACATTCGGGTAATCATGCTGGAGTTGAACCGGATTGCTAACCATTTGTTGTGGTTGGGGCCGTTTTTGGCGGACGTGGGGGCGCAAACTCCTTTTTTCTATACTATGCGCGATCGCGAACCAATTCTCGACTTGTGGGAAGCCGCTACAGGTTATCGCATGGTGAATAATAACTATTTCCGAATTGGCGGAGTCGCCGCAGATTTGCCCTACGGTTGGGTAGATAAGTGCCACGATTTCTGCGATTATTTCGTTCCCAAAATCGACGAGTACGAACGTTTAATTACCAACAATCCAATCTTCCGCCGCCGGATTGAAGGGCTGGGTACTATTTCTCGCGAAGAAGCGATTAACTGGGGACTGTCCGGCCCCATGTTGCGCGCTTCCGGCGTTAAGTGGGATTTGCGGAAAGTTGACCATTACGAATGTTACGACGACTTCGACTGGGAAGTTTGTACAGAAGCTGCTGGCGATTGTTTGGCCCGGTATTTGGTGCGGGTTCGGGAGATGCGCGAGTCGGTTAAGATTCTCTATCAAGCCTTGAAAGGACTCCCCGGTGGCTCTTACGAGAATTTGGAAGCGAAGCGACTCGAAAGCGGGCCAAAATCTGAATGGAATGGTTTTGACTATCAGTTTATTGGCAAAAAAGTAGCGCCGACTTTTAAGATTCCCAAGGGCGAACATTATGTCCGGGTTGAAAGCGGCAAGGGTGAGTTGGGGATTTATATTATCGGGGATGATAATGTGTTCCCTTGGCGCTGGAAGATTCGGACTGGGGATTTTAATAATTTGCAGATTTTGCCTCACATTGTTCGCGGCGTGAAGATTGCGGATTTGGTGGCGATTTTGGGGAGTATCGACATTATTATGGGCTCGGTTGACAGGTAGGTAGAGGAAAAGGGCGATCGCATTTTTGGGCTGTTTGCTAAAAAGTGCGATCGGCTACTATAAATTATGGAAGCTCAACCAAAAGAAATTCAGCGTTACGTCACACCAGATGGCAAAATTCCTTTCACTGAATGGTTGAAGTCTCTTCGAGATATCAAAGCTGAAGCCAAGATTCGCGGTAGGCTAGACAGAATTAAGCTCGGCAATTTGGGAGACTGTCGCTCAGTAGGAGAAGGTGTTGTTGAATTAAAAATTGACTGGGGTCCAGGCTACCGCGTCTACTTTGGGCAAATAGAGCAAACGATTGTTCTCATCCTCTGCGGTGGAGATAAAAGCACTCAAAATCGAGATATTCGTAAAGCAATTGAATATTGGATAGATTACAGGAGTCGAGACAATGCCTAAAAGTGTAAGTTACCAAGATGACTTGATTGAATTCCTGAAAAAACCTGAAGCTGCTGCTGCTTATATCGAGGCAATTTTGGAAGAAAAAAATGCAGAAGCTGAACTTTTGCCACTAGCAATTAGTAATGTAGTTGAGGCTCGCGGGGGCATAATTCAGCTTTCAAATGCAGCTAAATTGTATTGTGAAAAATTGCAGAATTTACTATCGAAAACAGGAGGAGATGAAGTTTATCTGTTGGTGGCGTTGCTGGATGCTTTGGGATTTCAGCTACAAATAGGGGTTAAATCTGATAGTTCAACATTCGAGGCTGAGGGTGCGATCGCAGTCGCAGAGCATCTTCCCACAGTATAATGATTAATTATGGCAGTCCAGCAATCAGATATTAACGATAGTAACCCGGAACTCTGCGCTTTAATCTGCGAAAGAATTGCCGCAACTCCACAGGGGCGTATTACTTTTGCTGAATATATGAATTTGGCATTATATCATCCGCAGCACGGTTATTATAATAGCGATCGCCCATCGATCGGCAAACAAGGCGACTTTATCACGTCGCCTCATTGGAGTGCTGATTTTGCGGAGGTTTTGGCAGAGCAGTTTGTGGAAATGTGGCAAATTCTCGATCGACCTTTCAATTTCGCGATCGTAGAAATGGGCGCTGGGCGGGGAACTTTTGCAGCTAATGTGCTGCAATACCTGCAACGGCAACATCCCGACTTATTTAAAAATTTAACATACATAATTGTTGAAATTTCGCCAATACTTCAAGCGGAACAACGCCAAAGATTAGGTGATATCAAGTGCGTTAAGTGGTGCAATTGGGATGAGATAGTTAATAATTCAATTGTCGGTTGTTTCTTTTCTAACGAGTTAGTGGATGCTTTGCCAGTGCATCAATTCATTCTGGAAGAAGGGCAAGTTAGGGAGATTTACGTTGCCGCAGAAACTCCCAAAAATGAACAAAAAGAGATCAAATTTATTGAAGTAATTGGCGAAGTTTCCACGCCAAAAATTTCCGAATATTTTGATTTTGTAAGCATCGATTTGTCTGCGAATGTTTACGGGGATGGTTATCGCAGTGAGGTGAATTTGGCGGCTTTGGACTGGATGAGTACAGTTGCTCAAAAGTTGCAGCGGGGATATTTGTTAACTATTGATTACGGTTATCCGGCGCACCGCTATTACAATCCGAGGCGCCGGGAGGGGACGCTACAGTGTTATTATCTGCACCGATATCACAATAATCCTTATATTAATGTGGGGCGGCAGGATTTAACGGCTCATGTTAATTTTACGGCGCTGGAAAGGCAGGGTGAATTGTGCGGTTTGGATGTGGTAGGGTTTACTCAGCAGGCTTTGTTTTTGATGGCGTTGGGTTTGGGCGATCGTATTGCTTCTCTGTCTACAAATGATGCACAAGCATTGGATTTGGCAACCTTTTTGCGCCGACGGGAGGCTTTGCATCAGTTGATCGATCCGATGGGTTTGGGGGGTTTTGGGGTTTTGGTGCAGTCGAAGGGGTTGAGGGAGGAGGAAAAAGTGCGTGAAGCGAAGCTATCCCGTAGGGAATCGCTCCAAGGTTTCACAGTGCCTTAAGTTAACTATAATCAGCAACACGCACTCTTTTCCAATTACTTTTGTCATCACTTAAGCGCACTGACTCAGTGGCGGAAATTCCCATTTTCCAGAATATAAAGTAGATGGCAGCTTTAAACAATAGGCAGCAGGAATCACCTCGATCAACCACCAATTAAACATATCTCGTTGAGCCGCAGCAAAACCAGAAATGGCGTCCCCGGTAATGGCATCATACAAAATATCCAAGATGGCATTATAGGCTGTTTTGCTGTTGAGTGTTTGCAGCAAGCCGTAGAAGATATTATAAGCTTCGTTACTAGCTTGATATTTTCCGATTTGGTTGATATTAGGAAACAACGTATTAGCCCAAGTTTCTGGGATTTCACAACTATCCTTCAGCCAACAAGATACAATTGCTTCAACGATATCAGCTTTGTGTTCTTCAGGAAAGTAATGTTTAATGGTCGGTTTAGCTGCTAATGCTATTCCATAAGCCATGTAGACATATCGCTGAT
>NZ_JAUBPE010000049.1:0-57232 GCF_036700565.1 Microcoleus pseudofavosus SVA1_A4 | reverse complement strand
TCGACTTTTTTTGACGCTTTTATTGATTTTAACTATTTTACACTTATTCGGATATTTACAAAACCGGGATGCTCCCGACTCAGGCTTCCTCATTCTTGCAGATTGCTTCTTCGATTTCCTCCAGATGTGCATCAGCATAAGTCCAAACATTCACTATATCGGCAGCGCTGAGATGGGGATAAAATTGTAGAAGTTCAGAATCGCTTGAACCTTCACGGCGAAAACTTTCAAGCAGCCAAACTGGGATGCGAGTTTTGGCGATACAAGCATCGCCACCGCACACATCGGGAGTTTTCGTAATTCCCGGCCAGCTATTGTTTAAACTTTGAGTTAAAAGCCGTAGAACTTCGGCTTTTTCGCTGGGAGTTAAGGCCAGTAGTTGTGTTTCTAGTTCTTTGAGAAGCATGGGTAATATCGCCTTTGCAATAGGATAATATACAGTTATTTTAGCAAAATTTTTTTGAATTAGGCTCAAAAATTGTCGCAATTCCAAAGATGGGGCAAGTCGGTATTGCAGACCGAACATACAAATAAGTTTTCTTTGATAATGTTCAGTTGGCGACACGCAGGACAGCGGCGAAATACAAACTCTATTGTAAATTTATCGGGGCGATCGATCGGTATGCGATCGAGAGATTCCGCTACTTGAAACCAAGACTCTGGTTCGGGACAAAAGCCTGTTGATTGATTGGTAATTTCTAGCACTTCCCAGCCGCGATTGCCGCTTCCAAAAAATATTTCTCCCGCCGAGAGTACAGGAAATCCGCCCGCACAAGCTATATGTTCTGAGTGGCGATCGGCGATGCAAAGATCGCCTTTGAAATCTACTACAAAAGTGGCTGCGATCGAACTCAAAATATTCGGCTTCCGGCTATTTTTAGCAATCCATTTCTCTAGCTGACTGACTGAATTAATCCTAGTACCAATAGGAAAGTCAGCAACAGAAAGCCGAATTTCATTCGAGCCTACATATTGGTACAACTTTGCCATTACTGTCACCCTGGCTCGGCAGCAAATTCTCAATCTGATTATAACAGTTTACCTATATTCAGGCTGGCGAGGCGTCAAATCTCAAGGCTTCTCCCCTGACATTCGTATCCAATTTCCCCTTCTCAAAAACAACTTTTCCGCCCACAATTGTCACAATCGGCCAGCCAGTTAAATTCCAACCTTCAAAAGGACTCCAGCCGCATTTGCTCACGATTTCTTCTCGCACAACCGGGCGGTAGTTGTCCAAATCTACCAATACCAGATCGGCGTCAAACCCCGGAGAAATCGACCCTTTCTTCGGAATCTTATAAGCCTTAGCAACAGCCGCCGACATCCAATTAGCAACTTGCGCAACCGTACACCTTCCCGCGACTGCTTGCGTTAGCATCAAAGGCAAAGAAGTTTCGACTCCGGGCATTCCCGACGGCGTATTTGGATAATCTTGAGCTTTTTCTGCTAATGTGTGCGGCGCGTGATCGGTGGCGATAAAATCAATTACGCCGTCGAGTAAAGCTTGCCAAAGTATTTCGTTATCTCGTGCCGATCGCAAAGGCGGATTCATCTGAGCTAAACTGCCAATGGTTTTATAAGCACTGGTATTGAGTAACAAATGCTGCGGCGTTACTTCTGCCGTTACCCAACTCGGTTTTTCCTGACGCAAAAACTCCGCTTCTTCTCCTGTAGATAGATGCAGAATATGCAGTCTGCGCTGATATTTTTTAGAAAGTTTTACTGCTAGCTGAGTAGCTAACAAAGCAGCTTGATTGTCTTGAATTTGTGAGTGAACTGCAATATCGGTAACACCAGCAAATTCTTGACGACGCTGATTAATTCTCACTTGGTCTTCTGCGTGTACCGCAATCAGTCGATCGCCCTTAGCAAACACGGCTTCTAAATTTGCTGCATCATCCATCAATAAGTCCCCGTGCATCGAACCCATAAACACCTTAATCCCCGGAGTCGGATTCGCATCCAACAAATCCGGCAAATTCTCGGGCGTGGCCCCAATAAAAAAGCCGTAATTGACCAAACACTTCTGGGCAGCGCGAGTTAGTTTATCATCTAAAGCAGCTTGGGTTGTGGTCAAAGGTCGCGTATTCGGCATTTCCAGAAACGATGTCACGCCGCCCTTAGCGCAAGCACAGCTAGCTGTAAACAAGTCTTCCTTGTGTTCTAAACCCGGTTCCCGGAAGTGAACTTGCGGGTCAATTACTCCGGGTAACAGAGTTAAGCCGATCGCATCTATTTCGCGATCGCCCGATGCGGCAATTTCAGGAGCAAGCCGAACAATTTTGCCATCGCCGATTTGCACGTCCCCTACCAAAAACTCGCCGTCGGGTAACAGAATGCGAGCGCGGCGGATTAACAAACTTGATTTGGGAGTCATAATATATCATTAATTGAGTAGACAGCGTGCTAGCATGGAAACATTATTAAGTCTATAATTTGTATCCAGCTCAGTCACTACAATACCCTATGACTCGTTTAGACAAGTCAGCCGACGAAAAACCCCCGCAAGATACCGAAAATCCTTGGATAGAAGGAATTAAGACGATCGGCTTAGCAGCATTCTTGGCCTTTGGCATCCGCACCCTGGTTGCCGAAGCTCGCTACATTCCCACCGGCTCGATGCTGCCAACCTTGCAAATTAACGATCGATTAATTATAGATAAGGTAAGCTATCGATTCCAAGACCCCCACCGAGGAGATGTGATAGTGTTTATGCCCCCCGATCCGGCTAGTTTGTGCACGGGACAGCCACCGCCGATCAAAGATGCCTACATCAAGCGAGTGATCGGACTGCCGGGGGATACTGTGGAAGTCAAAGAGGGAAAAGTTTTTATCAACAAGCAGCCGCTACAGGAAAAGTATATTGAAGAAATTCCGAATTATCCCTACGGGCCTGTAGTTGTATCTCAAAATTCTTACTTGGTGCTCGGCGACAACCGCAACGCAAGCTGCGACAGCCATTATTGGGGCTTTGTGCCGAAGCAAAATATCATCGGTAGGGCGATAGTCCGTTTTTGGCCGCTCAACCGCACAGGCTCGATCGACCCCACGCCGCTTTATCCCGCTAAAAATTAGCTACCATTCAAATCCTCGGCGGTTGGAAACCGCATCTACACAAACCATGTCCGCCTCCGCAGACTAAGAAATATGGAATTTGAGAGCAATGTGCGATCGATTCTTCAACCTGCGGAGGCGGGTTTTGTTTGACAAGACGCGGTTTCAACCGCCGGGGTTTGTGGCTTGATGGGTGATATCAATTCCTGTGAGATCGGAATGATATAAACGGAGGACACGGCAGTGCCGTTTCCCTACCATTGATCGCGGTAGGGAAACGGCACTGCCGTGTCCTCGCTTGTCATTCCGATACAACCGGAATTGATATCATTCCAGCATATTTAATAAGACGTTTCGCGATCGAGCACTTTCACAACTTTGTTATACATCTCCTCAGCTTCTTGCTGCGAATTGCCGATACTCGTCAATCCCAATTTGCCAAATTCCGACAAACAACCCATTAAATGAAACACGCTCCCCGTCTCAGTACCGCTGTCAAAATGCAGTTGATTGTCAGCAATAATATCCATCAAATCGTTCGGCAACAATCCCCGATAACGCTCTTTTTTCAAATTGTCGGAAGCAACATAATATTTCGGACGGCCCTGCTGACTGTAAAACAATCCCGTAGTACGCTCGTACCGACCGTTTGTTAACAGCTTCAAAGCCATAAACGGATGAGTTGTGCCTCCTTTCCGTAAGTTAATTTCTATTGCTTGAAGATCCCATTTCCCATCGGATTGCTTTACCGCGAGAAAATCTACTCCAAATCTCTCTAAAGCACCTTTTTTAGCTAAGTTCTGCCCTACTTTCCATCCCAATTCCTGCAAGGCTATTCGATAAGATTCGTCCGCCGGAAATCGGCAGCCCAAGAAAATTTGACCGTCTGGGCCTCCTAAAATTTGGTCGTGGGTTGAGAGAATTTCTACTTCGCCGCTGGGGACAATTCTGCCTTGAACGCTGGGCGAGAACTTTTTTTCTCCTTCGATAAATGCTTCGGCAATTGCCCCTAATTCGGGAATGCGGCTGCTAAAATTTTCCCAGGTTTCGCCTGTGGATTGAAAGCGTAAATTATGGAAGCTGTCGCCAATTGCCTTCGCTCTTTCTGTAGGTGCTTTACCTGCGATCGGCTTCAAGTCTAAAATTGCATTTCCTTCCCCCGAAAAACCTTCATTTAGCTTAATTACTATCCGCTGCAAATGCGGCTGCCTTTCCCACAGCCCGGCCGCAGATTCTGCTAAATCTTCCGCATTCCAAACCAACTCGGAACCGTCAGGACAAGGCACGCCACATTCTTTAAAAATTTGCCTGCTACCGCTTTTTGTTCCCCAGTATAACAGATCGGGATCGCTCGCCCACAAAGGAATCCCCAATTTAACAGATAACTCCCGTTCTAAGGGCGTCGAGTTGTAACAAACCATATAAGATTTTGTCGGCCGCACTGCTTGACGAATGCGCTCCATCAAGCGGGGACGATCTAAAATTTTCTGGGTGAGGGATTTGGCAGAAGCATCGTAAGCACAGAACAGCAAAAGCCGATCGCGCGCGTGCGAAAATGGAATTCCCGGCAGCAATTGCAGGTAATAATCCACAATCATCGGGTGCAAAGGCTCGGAGGTAATGTAAATTAAGCGCGTGCGGGGATTTCGCAGGCGAATCAATGAAAATAAATGCCGCTCTTCGTAGTGGTAAGCCCCCTCAATTTTCAGCATTTCTTGCTGATCTAAGCTGAGAGAAGGAATGACGATAATGTCACAATCTCCGCTGTCGAAGTCTTCTATAGCTCCCCAACGTTCGCGTAATTCTGTCTGAAGATTGCGAAATTGCTGTGCGGATTCCGAAGATGAATTATTTAACTCTTGCATTGTGTTTAATCCTAAGTATTCAAATAATTATTGCTGATGATGTCAGGTGTGTCAGCCCCAATACTTGAGACAACTCACACTGTTTTTTTCTGACTACAATTATCAATCTTATACCAATTGTTAAAAGTCAAAGCGAACAGTAGGGACACGGCATTGCCGTGTCCTAATCCCCGCGCCGGATACGGCATTGCCGTGTCCTAATCCCCGCGCCGGACACGGCATTGCCGTGTCCTAATCCCCGCGCCGGACACGGCATTGCCGTGTCCTAATCCCCGCGCCGGACACGGCATTGCCGTGTCCCTACTATCTGTATCACTTTTCAGAATTGCTCTAAGAAGCTCGCCGCACTCGAAAAAGTCTGGCATATTCCAATATAGGCTCTAACCGGCGTTGATTTTGCTTGAGTGCCGATCGCAATTTTTCCGAAGGGCGGAACACCAGGGGAGCCGAATATTTGTTCAGCATCTCCATATCGGGCGACTGGCTCATCAGCATCAGTCGTACATCTTTGTCAAGCAAATAACTCAGAGAAAGCAAATCTCCCATGTTAGTAAAATCGTTGCCGCGATCGCTAATTACAATTGTATCTTTAATCGAGCGGTTAGCTATCGCCTCTTTGTTAATATTTTTCGCCACTTCAGCATTAAAATAGCTCAAGTCTTTGCTCCACCAAGTATCAGAAAAAGCGCTGACCGTACAGGATGCTATACTTGCTGTAAATACCAAGGCTAAAATGACTTGCCAAAACCGCTGCTGAGTTTTCACATTACTTGCGAGCAAGTAAGCAACTGCTAGCTGCACTCCCGGAAAGCAGGAAATCAGATAGCGGCTGACGGCGGAACGTTTGCCGCCTAGGATTAGATCCGGTAACGCCAGGATCGAAAAAGGTACAAAAATTGATGTTACAATAAACAGCCAACTTGAACTGCTAGTCCAGCGGCAGATTTTGTAAATCGCTGCGGCAATTAACAGCAAAAATGGCAATCTCAGCAGATAAGTCCAAATATTATCAAAGCCGAAGTCGAAGTCAAAAAATAATGCTGTAAAACTGAGCGTCCACAATTTGACAAGAGACAGCAAACCAGGAGATACTCGCGTCCAATCTGTCGTAAGTGATGCTCGTTCCAGGTTGGTCGCCAGCACGTAAATCCACGGAATATAAAAGATTAAAGCTGCTGTTACTGCTAAGAAAAATTGGGAATTAGTTACGTGACCCGGCAATTTTGTTTTTTTGACAAACAACCAGTAAGCAATTATAAAAACTCCGTGTCCGAGGAGTGTTAAACTGAAGAAAGGGTGAGTGTAGAAACCAAGGGCGATCGCCAGCGAGTAAAATACCCAATTTTGCCAACCCCTCAACCGCACTGCTAAGAGCAGCAGCCAACTGCTGCCAATAACTGCGGCTGTCAGCAAACTGTACTGCCTTGCTGTTTGAGCGAATAAGATATCAAAAGGAGATAAAGCTAAAAGTGCTGTTGCGAAGGTAGCAGTTAAATTTGAAGCGAAAAGTTCTTTAGCTAAAGCGTACATCAAAGGCAGAGATAGCAAACTCAATAGTGCTGGCAAACTGCGGGATGCTGTTAGAGAACTGCCAAATTGCTGCATCCACCAACGAGCCATGAGAAAGTATAAAGGCGGATGCTGCGGGTCTTCTAGTGCTAAAGAACGAATTGTGTCTGCTGCTGTACTTCCCGGTTTAATCCGCTGGTATTTTTGCAATTCTGGTGCGGGAACAATCCGGTTTTGGAATAGTTTGTCGTCAATTTCTTCGCGGGTGAAACCAGCGGCGCGGATTGAGGTGTAAGCTTCATCGTGCCAGTAAACTTTGCGATCGAGATCGAAGAATCGAAATCCGATACCTAATAAGATGCCGATCGCCAATAAGCCCAGCAACCAGCGGGAATTTTTGGTATTAACAGATGTGTCTTGATGTGTTGTAGATGCCATGCTTGTCCTAATTGTGGCGATTACTTGTTACCAGGCTCTGCCTGGTAACACAGATCCGGAGGCAGAGCCTCCAATTTTAATGTAAGCTTTTCGAGGCAGAGCCTCTGGACATCGGTGCCGAGACAGAGCCTGGGAACCAGTTAAATACCTTCTACATCTTGGGCCTTCTGAAGCCGGGAGCAGGCTGAACCACCCCAAAATCAAGAATCTTCAACCAAATCCTCCCAGAACCTCCAGACCCCAAAAATAACTGCTAACATACGTGTTGTACAGTTAATCAACAAGCTCCGCAAGGGGTCTACCCGCGTACCGCAAATGGCAAAAAAAGAAACGTCTATAAAAACTTCACCTGAAAACTCAGAAAAGCAAAAAGCCCTAACTTCCGTACTGTCCCAAATCGAGCGCAGCTTTGGCAAAGGGGCGATCGTCCGATTGGGAGACTCCACTCGCATGAGGGTAGAAACCATTCCCACCGGAGCCTTGACACTGGACATTGCTTTGGGCGGCGGTTTGCCAAAAGGTCGAGTTATTGAAATTTACGGCCCGGAAAGTTCCGGTAAAACCACTCTAGCCCTCCACGCGATCGCCGAAGTCCAAAAAACCGGCGGTATCGCAGCCTTCGTCGATGCCGAACACGCCCTCGATCCCACCTACGCCTCAGCTTTAGGCGTCGATATTGAAAATCTTTTAGTTTCCCAGCCGGATACCGGCGAAATGGCCCTCGAAATTGTCGATCAACTCGTGCGTTCCGTCGCCGTCGATATCGTAGTCATTGACTCCGTAGCCGCCCTCGTCCCCCGCGCCGAAATCGAAGGCGACATGGGCGACTCCCACATGGGTTTGCAGGCCCGCTTGATGAGCCAAGCTTTGCGGAAAATCACCGGCAACATCGGCAAATCCGGCTGTACCGTCATTTTCCTCAACCAATTGCGGCAGAAAATCGGCATAACTTACGGCAACCCCGAAACAACAACCGGCGGCAACGCTCTCAAATTCTATGCCAGCGTGCGGCTCGACATTCGCCGCATTCAAAGCTTGAAAAAAGGTACCGAAGAATACGGCAACCGCACGAAAGTTAAAGTTGCTAAAAATAAAGTTGCTCCACCTTTCCGCATTGCCGAATTTGACATTGTATTTGGCAAAGGCATTTCTACTTTAGGCTGTCTGACCGACTTGGCCGACGAAATGGGAGTAATTTTGAAAAAAGGTTCTTGGTATAGCTACAACGGAGAGAACATCGCTCAAGGACGAGACAAAGTGATCCAGCACATGGAGAAAAACATCGATTTCAAAAATGAAATTGAGGAGCTAGTTAAAAAGAAACTTGAGACGGGTGCTCTGGTTTCTGCTAATTCTGTCGCTCCTATTGAGGTAGATGATGTAGATGAGGTAGATGATGTAGATGATGTAGATGATGTAGATGATGTAGATGATTTGGACGAAGAAATCTAAGTTTTTTAGTCCTCAATTATTACTCGTTTACTGGTTGTTTACTCGTTACTTTCGTTAAGAACGAAAGTAACGCTCAACAGCGACAAGCGAGCCTCGAATTTAATTTTCGCGATCGAGGCTCGCTTGTCGCTTACATGGGTTAAGAAGCACAGCCAGTAAACCAGTAAACCAGTAATACAGCCAGTAAACCAGTAAAACCAGTAAATTATGCTTCGGCGCGATCGAATTTACTGGTTTACTGGTTTTACTCGTTAACAGAGCCAGTCGATCGATCGAGTGTCACTCATTTTACCTATTACTCAGCTTTTACTTCACCTTACTTCAGATCGCTTCAATTCTCTTCAGGTGCGATCGCCCGCCTCGCCGCTTTTGCACTCTGCAACTTCTGACTCATTGCAGGTGCAAATACTCAGCAGCAGAATAAATTTATATACGTAAGTAAGGAGTTGCGATCGCCGCTAAATACTGCGGATTTTACTGGGATTCCAGCACAGCCAATGCGGTTTGTCAAGAAAAGTAAAAGTTCCGGAAACCCGATTTCTCTAACAGTAATTAGGAGTTTCTGGCTTTTCAAGCTAGAAGCGGCGGGGGCTTTGGGGGAACGCAGCAACTTTACAAACGCGGTTTAAAGTGCGAAGAAACATCTACCGTTTTTACAGGGAGAATAAATCATGGCTGACTCTCAATTAGCAGTTATCTTAAAGATGGCTCAAACAATTAATCCTCAAATTGAGAGCGATCGACCTTTTGAAATAGACTTGGCAAAATTGCGCCAACTGCCAGCAGGAACATTAGGGTGCGAAGTGGCGCGGTTTCTAGACGAACAAGGCTTTGAGCCGATCGCATCGGGAGACTGGATTCAGCGAAACCACGACGTTTGGCACGTTCTGACCGGTCTTTCAGCTTCAACAGAAGATGAATTTGTACTTCAAGCGTTTACTCGCGCTCAAGTATTTCGTCCTTCCTGTGCGATTTTAGTATTAGTTGGACTGATCGGAGGCAAATGCGCGATCGGACAAATTATCAAAGGCTTAAAACACGGAAAACTAGCCACTCGACTAATTGACTGGAATCCTGAATCTGATTGGGAAACTCCTTTATCTGAAGTTCGAGAAAAACTCGGAATTCTAGCCTTAATTGATTAGATTTTAACTCGTTACCTCATTGCAAAAGTATGCAAAGCACAAGTTACAAACCGGAATTTAGCCTGAGTCCCCGCGAAAGGGCGATCGCGCAATTAGTAGCCCAAGGCCTGCCAAACAAATGTATTGCCAAAAATTTAAAGATCAGTCACTGGACGGTTGCTACTTACGTGAGGCGGATTTTTACCAAACTCGGTGTTTGTTCCAGAACTGCCATGATTGCACTGCTGATCCAAGAAAATTTGCTCTGGGACTGATAAATAAGTAGGGTGCGTCAGCTAGTTACCCACAGTCAGGACACGGCAGTGCCGTGTCCCTACAATTAATCGGGGTAGTCCAAGGGTAGGGCGCCGTGTCCGACCTATCATGTCGATCGTGCAACCGGAATTGATATGACGCACCTTGCAAAAATCGGTGCGTCAGAAAAATACTTTCTGTGCAAATTGAGAATCTCAAATCTGACGCACCCTACAACTCAAAAAGGGGCCCCAGAGCCCGTTCTTATTTGCAAGCGTTAATTTTTGTCTAACTCAAAGCCAAAGAAGGAGAAGAATTTCTGAGAAAACTCAGCAATTCTCGATTCACCGTTTGCGGCGCTTCCTGCTGAATCCAGTGACCGCAGTTAGGAACTAATTTCAACTTAAACGGAGCCGAAATTAATCGGTCTAAACCTTCTACAAGTTTGTGGCTCAAAAACGCATCTTCTTCTCCCCAAAGCACCAAAGTAGGTACATTCACAGGTTCTAATTTCTGCCCCAAATTCCAAAGCCTCTGCGGGTGAAACATCTGCCGGTAATAATTGATAGCGGCGGCTAATACTCCCGGCTTTTCTAAAGCAGTCTGATAAATCTTAGTTTCCTCAGCGCTAAAAGCTCCTTTGCGAATCGCTTGTCCTTGGAAGACATTGTGCACAAAATCTTTCAAATTTTGCTGGATAAACCATTCGGGAATACCGGGAACCTGAAAAGCAAAAACGTACCAACTGCGGCGGATTTGATCTAAATTACTCGCCATTTCCTGCACAAATCGCTGCGGGTGCGGAGCGTTTAAAATTGCCAAGCGGTTGAGTTGTTCGGGGAATTTTTGAGCTAAATGCCACGCGATCGCGCCTCCCCAATCATGACCGACAATGTGAGCTTTTGTATAGCCCAAGCTCGCAATCAAACCCCGAATATCGGCGCTCAGCGTATCTAAATCATAGCCGCTTGCCGGCTTGTCGGAATCGTTGTAGCCCCGCAAATCCGGCACCACAACCTTGAAATGACGCGCTAAGGCAGGAATTTGATGGCGCCAAGAGTACCAAAACTCTGGAAACCCGTGCAGGAGCAGAACGAGCTCGCCTTCTCCTTGAGAAACGCAGTGCAGGCGGATGTTGTTGGTTTCGACAAAGATGTGTTGCTGTTCGGAATCTAAAGACTTCATAATTGGAAAGTTAAACTTATTTTCGGGAAGTATAGAACCCGCCGACTGGTAGCAGGCTGAAACGGCCCAATGGTTTTAATGTTTCTGCTTTTATTGTAGCTGCTTTTCGATCCCCGCCGCTGCGATCGGATTAAACTTAAAACTTGTAGGGTTTTGCGGTGTCCTGTTTTTTAGGTGTAATTACTGAGGTCAACTTTCTTACCTTAAATCTGTTGTTTTAACAGCGGCGCAGGCGGTTCAATAATAGCACAATTTCGTCAGTTGCCGATCGCATTTTTGCAGCCGGCAGGTCAGATTGATTGACGATAATGCTAAACACCAGCGGCTCGTAATTCGGAACTTCGATATATCCCGACAGTGCCGAAACTCCGCTCAAAGTTCCTGTTTTAGCTTGCAAAATTACGCGGTTTGGTGTAATATTTAAGCGATTTTTTAAAGTGCCGTTCTCGCCAGCGATCGGCAGTGACGCGCGGTAAACAGATGCAGCAGGTGAATTGGCCATAAATCTCAAAGTTTGCACCAAGGCTTCTGGACTAATTAAATTGTGGCGGGAAAGTCCCGAACCGTCGGCTAATATGTAGCTGTTTGGATTTACCCCTAATTGAGTTAAAGCTGTTTTTAACTCTTTCAAACCCATTTCACCTGTATCCTCTTGTGGCACAGGCATCTTGCCTGTGAGTGTTTGCTGCCGGGGCATATTGTCTGTAACTTTTCCCAGCAATCTCAATAAAACTTCTGCATAAAGATTGTTGCTTTCCCGATTAGTCTCTCTCACCAATTCCGCCATCGGGGGCGATTCAACGGTCGCTAATTCTCGATTAAAATTGCGAGAAGCAGATGCAACTAAAGTTTGTTTAACAGCAATTCCCTCAGCCGCCAGAACTTGCTGAAAATGCTGCACAAAATTATTAGCAGGATTGACAACTGCGACATAAGCTGGTTCTGATTCTGCACCAACTTTCAACTGTCCGCTAACTCGAATTGCAGGTCGATCGAACTCCCTGCCAACTTCAATAAACTCGGATTCATTTTGGGCGACTGTTACTGAATTGTTCTGAATTTGCCACTGATTTGCCAGCTTTGGTTCGGCAAAAGTAACTTTCAGAGGTTGCCCGATCGCCTGCGGGGACAACAGAAGTTCGATCGCGTTTTGATTGAAAATTAAACTGTTAATCGGCGCTCCGTAGCCTGCTTGCGCGTCTTCCCATTCCCAATTCGGATTGACTCCACTGCCTTGAAAATAGCTGTCATCGCCAATCAACTCGTTAACTTGACTGATTCCCCGCTGCTTCAACTGCTGCGCCAAGGATTTCAATTGAGGCTCAGCAATGCTCGGATCTCCCCTGCCGACAACGTACAAACTCCCATTTTCGCCGCTGTAAACCGATGTCTTAATCCGAAAATCTGCACCGAGTTTCTGCAAAGCAGCGGCTGTGGTTAGCAGCTTGACATTTGATGCTGGAATAAAATATTTTTGGGCATCGCGGCTGTAAAGAGTAGCAGTAGAAGAGAGAGGTTGAATCAAAATGCCCCAGCGCGATCGGCTAAATTCGGGACGGTTGGCGATCGCATCTACTTGCGCCCCCAATTCCCCAGGACAAATATCCCCAGCAACCGCCGCAGTTTGAGCGACTACCGCCGGAGTGCGCCCCAATACTAGCATTAACAAACTAACTGCAATTCCTTGGATTTTCAAAGCGCAATTTCCATAATAATCACTATTCAAATTAGCCCTTGTAGGGACACGGCAATGCCGTGTCCCTACGGGATAGCTCGGTGTACTTCATAAACTTGCAATCTGCTGTAATAACTATTCAAATTAGATGCGCGAGAGTGGGAAATTGGCACTTTCATCAAGTCAAAACTAATAATAATAACGCATATGAATTCTCGGATTGAACAGCGCCTCTACAGGTTTTCCCTCTTTGAGGTGCTCTTCCACAATCAACGGCACATCACTCGGCTTAACTCGACAATACCAAATTTCGTCTGGGGTAACTCGTACAGTCGGGCCGGTGTTGCACTGTCCCTGACAGGTACTGGCCTCAACTGTCACCCCTGCAACTTGTTGGGCTTCAAAAGCAGCTAGCACTGCTGCTGAACCATTTTTCAGGCAAGATTGATACTGGCAAACCAATACACAGCGCGCTTCTGGTTGGGAGTCTGGTTCTGGGGCTGGAGATTCTGACATCGGTAAGGATTTATCGGCTTTTTAATATATCTTAACAATCTTGTCAGCCCGATCGCCCGCGTGCGATCGACAAACGGCAGAATTTCACACAGGCGATGAAAAAAACAGCAAAAATTCTGGCACTCAAAATTTTTCCTTGTTTCTACCTTCAAACCAATCCTTTCAGCAGAGCTGCCTTTCTTCAGTCTGTGCCGCGCTTTCCCTATATGATCGATTTAGAGCAACAACTCAATCAACCGCCAATCATGCCCAAAACAGTAGCCGATGTAATGAGCCGCGAGCCGATTTTGGCGCGACCCGAAATGCCCTTGAACGAAGCGATTAAAATTTTAGCCGATCGACGCATTAGCGGTCTTCCCGTCGTAGATGAGAATGACTTGTTGGTAGGAGTCATCTCCGAAACCGACTTGATGTGGCGCGAAACCGGCGTGACTCCTCCCGCTTATATCATGGTGCTCGACAGCGTGATTTACCTAGAAAATCCAGGTCGTTACGAGCGAGAACTCCACAAGGCTTTAGGGCAAACAGTAGGAGAAGCGATGAGTAAAGAGCCAGTTACCATCGAGCCCGACAAATCTCTCCCAGAAGCTGCCAAACTGATGCACGATCGCAGCATCCACCGATTGCCGGTGCTTGATACTGCGGGAAAAGTAATCGGCATCCTCACTAGGGGAGATATTATCCGAGCGATGGCGGCCGAGTCTTAATTAACTGTTGCAGTTGAAGGAATTTATCACAAAACAAGTCGATCGCTCCTTCAATCTCGCTCACTTTTGGCAATTGCCAATTACCAAATCTAAAATCTAAAATCTAAAATCTAAAATCCGATGAGCATTACCCCTGAGTCTGTCGAACAATTGCTGAATTCCGAGGATTTTGGCGATCGGCTGCGAGCAGTCAACCAACTGCGGCAACTAGAACCCGCGATCGCCTATAAACTGATTCAAATTGCGATCGGCGACAAAAACGTCCGGGTTCGCTACGCAGCAGTCAGCCAAATATCAACCCTCGGCACGCAGAATCTGCCGAACGCTTTAGAGGTACTGCGAAACAGCCTGAACAACGACCCCGAACCCGACGTGCAAGCAGCAGCAGCCGATGCTTTGGGCGCATTGAAATTAACCGATGCTTTAGAAGATTTGCAGCAAGTTTACAGCAGTACATCTGAATGGCTGGTTCAACTCAGCATCGTCGCTGCTTTGGGAGAAATGGGAGATCCGAAAGCCTTTCCAATGTTAGAAAATGCCCTCACTTCTGAAAACGAATTGATCCAAACCATTGCCATCAGCGCATTCGGTGAATTGGGAGATAAACGGGCCCTGCCGCTGCTGCTTCCCTATGCTTCCAATGCAGATTGGCAGATCCGTTACAGAGTTGCCCAAGCTCTCGGGCGGTTGGGCGGTGCAGAAGCAGAGGCGGCTTTGGAAATTCTCGCCAAAGATCAGGTTGAGCAAGTTGCTCACGAGGCCTCAGCCGGACAAGAAAATATTTTGAAGTTGTGAGTTTTGAGGTGTGAATTTTGAATTAATTTAGAATTTTTTGTGGGGATTCTACTAAAAACTTTGTTCGCGATCGCACACAGAATTCAGAAACCCGGTTTCTTCCTATATTTCTCGT
Organism: Microcoleus pseudofavosus SVA1_A4; assembly: GCF_036700565.1. Taxonomy (NCBI): domain Bacteria; kingdom Bacillati; phylum Cyanobacteriota; class Cyanophyceae; order Oscillatoriales; family Microcoleaceae; genus Microcoleus; species Microcoleus pseudofavosus. The sequence continues at coordinate 42,542 of NZ_JAUBPE010000049.1, read as the reverse complement.
TTTTGTCCGCAAAACTCGTAGAAACCGGGTTTCTAGCCCGCCAGCCAGCGGGCTGGGTGCGTAGCCCAAACCTTACTAATCAGGAAAAATCTCACATCTAAAATCTCAAATCTCAAATTGTATTGATGTCACGGGCGATCGCAAACTCCCTATAAAATCTCCTCAAAGTCGATCGCACTTTTCCCTTTCCCAACCAGAGCCGGTATCTTGACATCCGCACTTTGAGAACAGCTATAATCAAAATAGATAAAGCAGCGATAGGGATTAACACAATTATTGAATTGTACCCAACCAGCTAGCGATCGGGGAAACTATCGTTAAGACGGTAAGCCATCTACCAGCAAAGCCAAGTCTTAAAACTATTTATCATCCCCATGCTTGAACAACTACAAAATTCAGGTTCTCAGTCCTCGGACATTTTAACAGGAGAGCGATCGGCCTCTCAAGTCGCACCAACTCCAACCAATCAAAACTTTATTTATAGAGTTTTAGAACTTACCAACATAGAACGCAGCAAATTGAGTTTGTCCCCGCTAACCTTAAATACTCAGTTACTAAATGCGGCGGAAACTCACAGCCAAAACATGGCACTGCAAGACTTCTTTTCTCATACCGGAAAAGATGGTTCGTCATTAGCAAGTCGGGTGACTGCAACGGGCTATAAATTCTCAGCGGCGGCAGAAAACATCGCTGCTGGATCTTCTACACCCGAACAAGTTGTATCATCGTGGATGAACAGCAGCGGTCACCGGACGAACATTCTCAACCCCAATCTCAAAGAAATTGGGATTGGTTACTATTTCTTAGCCAACGATACTGGCACAGAAAATTGGAATCACTATTGGACACAAGTTTTTGCTACTTCTCTTGACGGTAGTGTCAATCCCGCACCAACTCCAACTCCAACTCCCACACCGACTCCCACACCAACTCCCAACACATTGGTATCGATTACTTCGCCAATACCCAATGCTACAGGGGACGGCAACCCGACGACAGCACCCAAAAATACAGCCAGCGGCGGCAATTATTTCCTATCAGATAGTGGGGATACTCTGTTGCCGACAAATTTTGCTGGATTGCCAATTTTTGCCCTTTCCGGCAAAGACAATCTCATCGGTGGAGCGGGGGTTGATATTATTAATGGAATGCAAGGTGCAGATACAATTAGCGGTGCCGAAGGTAATGATAGTTTATCGGGAGGCAAAGAATCAGATTCAATAGATGGGGGTGTTGGAAACGATTTTATCAGCGGTAACAACGATAACGATCGACTAATTGGAGGAGACGGTAACGATACTATTCGCGGCGGCAAAGAAGATGATGTCTTGATTGGCGGTAACGGCGATGATTTGTTGGCGGGCGATCGCGGTCAAGATATTCTCACAGGCGGCGGCGGAAATGATACGTTTATTCTAGCAGGAGGTTTGTCTGCTTCAGCTACTTTAACAAATGCTGATGTTATTACCGATTTTGTTGCTGGAGATAAAATTGGTTTAACCGACGGTATCGGGTTTGCTAATTTGACTTTTGAAGCTGTGAGTTTGCAGTTGGATGGAGGTGCAAGCATCGCTTCTGGGGCGATTAAATCTGGTAGCAATTATTTGGGAATCGTGCAGGGTGTAAGTCAAAGTCAGCTTGCATCGAGCGTTTTTATTAATGGATAATAGAGCATATCCCTGGTTTATGAAATGCTGTAGGGACACTCAAGCGTGTTCATTGGTGTCAACTTAAGCCTGAAAGCCATATAAATGTAGCTTTTAGGCAAAGTCTAGATCCCCCTAAATCCCCCTTAAGAAGGCGAGTAGGGGTTGACTTTGAAAAGACTCTTGTCCCCCCCTTCTCAAGGGGGGCTAGGGGGGATGTAGATTTAATAGTCAAACAGCATTCTCTGACTGGGTTTGACCTTAAGGTGACACTAATGGACACGGCAATGCCGTGTCCCTACGACGGGGATCGATCCGATCATTTAGATAAATTGAGGGGTTTTATGCTTACGCTCCGCGCGATCGCCCTTGACAACTATGACATCACGGAGCAACTCTACTCCGGCTCCCGCACGCTCGTATACCGGGCACGGAGAACAGCAGACCAAGAACCCGCAGTCATCAAAGTGCTGAGGCAGGAGCATCCTACCTTCAGCGAACTCGTGGGGTTTCGCAATCAATACACCATTACCAAACATCTTCGCGCTCCCGGCATCATTCAAGCCTACAGTCTCGAACCCTACCGTAACGGCTACGCTCTGGTGATGGAAGACTTTGGCGGCATCTCGCTGCACCGGTTCGCGCAAGGCAAACCCCTGGGCCTGAATGTATTCTGCCCGATCGCGCTGCAAATCGCCGACATCATGCACGAGCTCTACCGGCACCGGATCGTCCACAAAGACATCAAACTTGCCAACATCCTGATTAACCCAGACACCAAGCAAGTCAAGCTGATTGACTTCTCCATTGCCTCGCTGCTGCCGCGCGAAACCCAAGAGATTCAAAATCCGAACATTCTCGAAGGTACTCTCGCTTACCTATCCCCCGAACAGACTGGGCGGATGAACCGGGGCATCGACTACCGCAGCGATTTCTACTCATTGGGCGTGACGTTCTTTGAACTGCTGACGGGGCAACTGCCCTTTGAGTCCCGCGATCCGATGGAATTGGTGCATTGTCATCTGGCAAAGCAACCGCCATCCATCCACAGCCTCAATCCCGCTATTCCACCGATTCTGTCTGAAATCGCCGCCAAGTTGATGGCAAAAAATGCTGAAGACCGCTATCAGAGTGCATTAGGGCTGAAGCATGACCTGGAACTATGTCTGACTCAATATCAAGCCAAGGGAAACAATGCCCAGTTTACGCTGGGACAGCGCGACATATCCGATCGCTTTTTGATTCCCGAACGTCTCTACGGCAGAGAAGCCGAAGTCGTCGAGCTGCTGAGTGCGTTTAACCGCGTCAGTGACGGCAAGACTGAACTGCTTCTGGTGGCGGGCTTTTCGGGCATCGGCAAGACAGCAGTTGTGAATGAAGTACACAAGCCGATCGTCCGTCAACGGGGCTACTTTATCAAGGGCAAGTACGACCAGTTCAACCGCAACATTCCCCTGTCTGCGTTTGTGCAAGCCCTGCGGGATTTGATGGGACAGTTGCTGTGTGAAAGCGACGAGCAACTGTTGCAGTGGAAAAACTGCATCCTGAAGGCATTGGGTGAAAACGGGCAAGTGGCGATCGAAGTCATCCCAGAATTAGAGCGCATCATTGGCACTCAACCGCCCGTTCCTGAACTCTCAGGCAGTGCCGCGCAGAATCGGTTTAATTTGCTGTTTCAGAAGTTCATAGGGGTATTCACGACCAAAGAGCATCCACTGGTGATGTTTTTGGATGATTTGCAGTGGGCAGATTCGGCATCACTGAACCTGATGCAGGTGTTGATCGGCCAGAGTGAAATGGGCTATCTGCTGCTGATTGGGGCATACCGCGATAATGAGGTGTCGCCCGTGCATCCTTTGATGCTGACGCTAGGAGAGATACAGAAGACAGAGGCGATCGTCAACACTATAACGCTGGCTCCCTTAAGTCAAGCAAATGTGAATCGTTTGATTGCCGATACCTTGACTTGTTCAGCAGAAATGGCTTTGCCATTAACTGAATTAATCTACCAAAAAACTCAGGGCAACCCGTTCTTTACCACGCAGTTTCTCAAGGCGTTGTATGAAGATGGACTGATTAGCTTTGATTTTACCCCCCCAACCCCCCCTTACCAAGGGGGGGCAAGGGGGGGTTGGCAGTGCGATGTGTCGCAGGTGCGATCGCTCGCGCTCACGGATGATGTTGTAGAGTTTATGGCAATTCAGCTTCAAAAGTTGCCAGAAGCCACTCAAAATGTCCTCAAACTTGCCGCGTGTATTGGCAATCAGTTTGATTTGGATACGTTGGCGATCGTCTCAGAACAATCGGAAACCGAATCCGCAGCCAATCTGTGGAAGGCGTTACAGGAAGGGCTAGTCCTGCCACAAAGCGAAGTCTATAAGTTTTATCAGGATTCCTCATCCATCAGCCGCGATCGATGCTTAGTAGAAGGTCAACAACAAACGATCGCTTCCTACAAGTTTCTGCACGATCGCGTCCAGCAAGCCGCCTATTCCCTCATTCCTGATGACCAAAAACAAGCAACTCATCTGAAAATTGGCCGGTTGCTTCAGGAAAATTCTTCAGAAATAGAAAGGGAAGAAAAACTATTTGATATTGTCGGGCATTTGAATATTGGAAAATCTCTGATTACTCAAACTGGAGAACGAACAGAACTCGCCCAACTCAATCTTGCCGCCGGAAAGAAAGCAAGGTTATCTACTGCCTATGATGCGGCGATCGCCTATTTCATCCTGGGGATAGAATTATTGCCTGAAGATTGCTGGAACTCCAATTATGAACTAACCCTTGCTCTTCATGATGCAACTGGCGAAGTTGCTTATCTTAGTGGGCAGTTTGAGCAATTTCAGGCGATCGCCGCCATCACCTTGAAATCTGCCAAAACCCTGCTAGATAAAATCACCACCTACGAAACTCAAATTCAGGTATATCTGGCACAGAATTATCTGGCAGAAGCAATGCAGACTTCTCTGAATGTCCTCAGCCAACTCGGGATTCAGTTGCCCAAATCCCCAAATATGGCGCAAGTTTTACTAGGGTTAGCTAAAACCAAACTCATCCTAGCCGGCAAAAAAACGACTGATTTACTAAATCTGCCGATTATGTCAAGTCCGGAAAAATTAGCGGCTATGCGGATACTTACCATGGCGCTAAGTGGGGCTTTTCTTAGTGGATCAAAACTACTTCCTTTATTGATGTTCCAACAAGTAAATTTATCGGTGCGATTCGGCAATGCACTCCTGTCTGCCGCCGCTTATAGTAGCTATGGGATTATTTTATGTGGAGTTTTAGGCGATATTAATCAGGGTTATAAGTTTGGTCAGTTGGCATTACAACTCTTAGATCAGTTCAATGCCAAGGATCTTCGACCCAAAGTTCTATCCGCCGTAAATTGCACCATTTTCCATTGGAAACAGCACCTCCGTTCCACCTTATTGGGATTTCAGGAAGGCTATCAAATTGGATTGGAAAACGGCGACCTAGAGTCTGCTTCTGCGTGTGCTGCGAACATGGGTAGCCATTTATACTGGTGTGGATCTGAGCTTTTAAGTTTAGCCCAAACGCTGCACTATTACGTAGAGATGATTAGGCAAGCCAAGCAGGATAATACTTTGGTTTATGCCAGTATGTATCATCAGATCGCATTAAACTTAATTGGAGAATCTAGTAATCCTAGTTTACTTGATGGTTCAGCTTATTCGCCAACGCAAAACGCTAGTCAAAAAGCAGCGGCCGATCGCACAGGGTTATTTGTCTATTATGTCAACCAAACCTATTTAAGTTACTTATTTGGTGAAGTTGCCACTGCCTGCCAGCAAGCGACTCTGGCCAAGCAATATGCAGACGGTGGTACGGCCTTATATCTCAATGTGCCATTGTACCTCTACGATTCTTTATCCAGGCTAGGATTGTATTCCCATTCAATAAAATCAGAGCAACGGCAAATCCTAGATCACATCGCTAAAAATCAGCAGAAATTGCACAAGTGGGCAGGTTTTGCCCCCATGAATTACCAGCATAAATGGTGTTTAGTCGAAGCAGAACGCTATCGGGTTTTGGGACGCAACAGCGAAGCAATAGAAATGTACGATCGGGCTATTTCTGGAGCCAAAGAAAACGAATTTGTCAATGAAGAAGCCTTAGCCAACGAACTGGCGGCAAAGTTCTATCTTGACTGGGGTAAGGAGAAAATCGCTCAAATTTATATGGAGGAGGCATACTATTGCTATGCTCGCTGGGGCGCTAAAGCCAAAGTGGCAGACTTAGAAACCCGCTATCCTCAACTGCTGGCTCCTATCCTACTGCAAGCTCGTGCTGCCCTTTCAGTCAATGAAACTGTCTTCGCCACGGGAACAGTCACTTCCGCCACTTCCTCTAGCAGCATTTCAGACTCCCTCGATTTAGCTGCTATTCTCAAAGCCTCCCAAACCCTTTCTGGGGAAATAGAATTAGACAAACTCCTCTCAACTCTGCTGCAACTCGTCATCGAAAATGCAGGAGCCGACAAGTGCGTGCTGCTGCTGATGCAATCCGATCGCCTGTTAGTCAAAGGGCTTGCCACCGTCGGAGCAGAGCCCGCCGTTGTGCAACGCATTCCCGTAGAAGAAAGCCAGGACATCCCCGTCAAACTGATTTACGCTGTCAAAAACCGCTTAGAACCTGTCGTGTTGATGGATGCCGCTGCTAGCACTGAATTTGCCAGCGATCCTTATTTCCGGCGACAACAACCCAAAAGTATTTTGTGCAGTCCCATTTTGCATCAGGGAAAGTTGCTCGGTATTGTCTACCTGGAAAACAATCTGACGATCGGTGCTTTCACTCGCGATCGCGTGCATATCCTCAACTTGCTCTGCGCCCAAGCCGCCATTTCCCTCGAAAATGCTCGACTCTACCAGCGATCGCAGGAATACGCGCAAGAGTTAAAACAATCGCTAGAAAAATTGCGTTTGACTGAAGCCCGCTTTCAGAAATTGGCGGATAACCTGCTTGGAATGATTTACCAGATTCGGCTCGCTCCTGATGGTTCGACTTCAACACCCTATGTTAGTTCTGGTTGCGCTGCTCTCTATGAGGTGACACCCGAAGAGTTGATGACGGGAGCGAAAAACTTTCGGGCGATGGAACACCCCGACGATCGTCCAGGTATCACCCAAGCATTCATACATTCTGCTCAAACCCTAACGCCATTTGAACACGAATGGCGGATTGTTACCCCATCTGGCAATGTGAAATGGATTCAAGTCGCATCCCGACCCGAATCGCAAGCCGATGGATCAATTGTGTGGGATGGGATGACGATTGATATTAGCGATCGCAAACGAGCCGAAGCCTCTTTAGCCAAAGAACGAGAGTTTTTGAATGCGATAATTCACAATATTACAGATGGAATTGTTGTCTGCGATGCCAGCGGTAAATTGATCTTATTCAACAATGCAACGCGCGAATTTCATGGCTTACCAGTAGCATCGTTACCACCGGAACAATGGGCAGAACACTTCGATCTCTATCAACCGGATGGCAAAACACTCTTATCACAAACGGAAGTTCCTCTGTTCCGTGCCTTGCAAGGGGAAATAGTCGAAAATGCAGAAATGATTATTGCGCCGAAGCAAGGTTCTAGCAGATTTTTGTTAGCTAGCGGGCAAGCTATCTTCGATCCTGCGGGCAACAAAATTGGTGCAGTAGTGGCGATGCGAGATATTAGCGATCGCAAAGCCGCTGAACTTGCCATTCAGCAAAAATCGCAAGCGTTGGAAGACGCGCTAACTAATTTACAACAAGCCCAACTCCAAATAATTCAAAGTGAAAAGATGTCTGCCTTGGGCAACTTGGTGGCAGGTGTGGCGCACGAAATCAATAACCCGATTGGTTTTATTGCTGGCAATTTGCAACCCGCTCTAGATTATGTTAAAGATACTTTTGGATTGATCGATCTGTATCAGCAAGAATATCCCACTCCTAGTGCTGCAATTCAAGAGGAGATGGAAGCGATCGATCTGGAGTACGTGCGCGAAGATTTACCCAAACTTATTGGTTCGATGCAACTGGGAGTCGATCGCATTTGCAGCATCAGCACCAGCCTCCGCACCTTCTCTAGAGCCGATAAAGACTACAAGGTTCCGTTCAACATTCACGAAGGCATCGATAGCACGATTCTGATTCTCAAACACCGCCTCAAAGCTTCGGAATCTCGACCTGCGATCGAAGTTGACACTAACTATGGAAACATCCCCATCCTGGAATGTTTTCCCGGACAACTGAATCAGGTTTTTATGAATATTCTGGCAAATGCGATCGACGCACTGGAAGAAGCCAGTCAGAAACGCACTTTTGGAGACATCGCAGCCCATCCGAACCTAATTGAAATCAAAACAGAATTGGATGACTCTGGTCAACAAGTAATTATTCGCATTCGAGACAATGGAATGGGAATGTCCGAGGCAGTAAAACAGCGAGTTTTTGACCATTTGTTCACTACCAAAGCAGTGGGGAAAGGGACTGGTTTGGGATTGGCGATCGCGCGGCAAATTATCGTAGAAAAACATAGCGGTTCCATCCAAGTCAACTCTATACTGGGAAAAGGCACAGAATTTGTCATCACCTTACCCATCAAGGCAAAATGACAAGTTAATTTTCCCCCGATAGTTCAGACTCATTTAACCCATTCTTCACCGATTAATTATCAAACAAAAAAGACTATGAATAACTCCGAAAACAACAGCAATACTGAGACAGTTCAAATTTTCGACTATCAAATTGTGGAAACAGTTTATTCAGGAAATCGCACCTTAGTATATCGAGCCATCCGTAACAAAGACCTATTACCTGTCATCATCAAACTCCTGAAAAACGACTATCCCACCTTTAGCGAACTGGTACAGTTTCGCAATCAATACACCATTGCCAAAAATCTCAACTCACCTAATATCGTACAAACCTATAGCTTGGAACTTTATCAAAATGGCTATGCCTTAGTAATGGAAGACTTTGGGGGGATTTCTCTTCACGAATGGGCAATGAAAGGGGGAAATGCACTCGATTTGAGAGATTTTTTAGTCATAGCGATCGACCTCTGCAATACCTTATATATACTGTATCGCGAGCGCATCATTCATAAAGACATCAAACCCGCCAATATTCTGATTAATCCCGAAACCAAACAAGTTAAATTAATTGACTTTAGCATTGCCTCACTACTACCGCGAGAAACGCAAACATTAATCAATCCCAATGTGTTAGAAGGAACGCTCGCTTATATCTCCCCCGAACAAACCGGGAGAATGAACCGGGGAATTGATTATCGGACAGACTTTTATTCTTTGGGTGTAACTTTCTTTGAATTACTCACAGGAAAATTGCCATTTTCCAAAAATGAGGCAATAGAATTAGTCCATTGTCATCTTGCAAAAACAGCAGATTTTGTACGTGAAATCAACCCCATTATTCCATCAGTGCTATCAAAAATAGTCCAGAAATTGATGGCAAAAAATGCTGAAGACAGATATCAGAGTGCATTAGGATTGAAATTTGATTTAGAAACTTGTTTACAGCAGCTAAGAGCAACTGGTGAGATTGAAGACTTTGAAATTGCAAAGCGTGATGTGTGCGATCGCTTCATTATCCCCGAAAAGCTCTACGGCAGAGAAACCGAAGTGATGGAGTTGCTCACCGCCTTTAACCGCGTCAGCGCCGGAGACAGCGAACTGTTGCTAGTTGCAGGCTTTTCAGGCATCGGCAAAACGGCTGTCATCAATGAAGTCCATAAACCGATTGCCCGTCAGCGCGGCTACTTCATCAAAGGTAAATACGACCAATTCCAACGCAACATTCCCTTCAGTGCATTCGTGCAAGCATTCCGCGACTTAATGGGGCAATTTATCTGTGAATCAGATGAGCAATTGCAAACATGGAAAACAAAGATTCTCGCAGCAGTGGGAGACAACGGACAAGTCTTAATTGACGTAATTCCTGAATTAGAAAACATTATTGGCTCACCGCCCCCAGCCATAGAATTATCAGGAACTGCCGCCCAAAATCGCTTTAATCTCCTCTTGCCAAAATTCGTGCAAGTCTTCACAAGTATTGAACATCCATTAGTGATGTTTTTAGATGACTTGCAGTGGGCAGATTCCGCATCGCTGAAATTGCTGCAATTGTTGATGGCAGAAACCGGACATTTATTGGTATTGGGTGCGTATCGAGATAATGAAGTGTCATCGGCTCACCCGTTCATCCTCACCGTAGATGAGATTGTCAAAACAGGGGCAGTGGTGAATACGATTACGCTGAAACCTTTGAGTCTAGTAGATATGAATCAGTTGGTGGCAGATACGCTCAATTGCGAGTTATCTCTTGCTCAACCTCTCACCGAATTGGTGGTGCAAAAAACTCAAAGCAACCCATTTTTTGCCACCCAATTCCTCAAAGCATTGCATGACGATCGTCTGATTAGCTTTGACTTTACCCCCCCAACCCCCCCTTACCAAGGGGGGGCAAGGGGGGGTTGGCAGTGCGATCTTGCAGAGGTCAAGGCATTGGCATTCACTTCGGATGTCGTCGAGTTTATGGCACTGCAATTGCAGAAGTTACCCGATGCAACTCAAAGTGTTCTCAAATTAGCAGCTTGTATTGGAGCGCAGTTTGATTTGCAGACATTGGCGATCGTGAGCGAAAAGTCACCTGAAGCAACGGCAACTGATTTGTGGAAAGCTTTGCAAGAAGGTTTGATTATTCCGAATACGGAAGTCTATAAGTTCTTTATTGAATCTGATAGTGCCTCGGTTTCTGATGCAGCAGCTAATCCGATTTATCGGTTTTTACACGATCGCGTTCAACAAGCCGCCTATTCTTTAATTCCCGAAACAGAGCGAGCGATCGCTCACTATCAAATTGGGAAATTACTACTCAGTCAAATTGCACCTGAAGTCAGAGAAGAGCAGATTTTTGTTTTAGTAAATCAGCTAAATTATGGTGTTGTATTAATTGAGAATCAAGCCGAACGCCATGATCTGGCACAACTTAACCTTCTTGCTTGTCGCAAAGCTAAAGCCGCTACCGCGTATCAAGCAGCTCGTGAATATGCTGAGATTGGACTAAATTTACTAGGTAGTAACCCTTGGCAAATAGAGTATGAGATGACTTTGAAATTGCATGAACTTGGTGCAGAAGTCACGTCCCTCTGTGGAGACTTTGACCAGATGAATCAGTGGATTGAAGCTGTCATTTTCCATGCCAGAACTCCCCAAGAACGAGCAGGGGTTTATATGATTAAAATTCAGGTATTAACTTCACAAAATCAGCTTTTAGAAGCAATATCTCTTGCTCAGTCAATTCTTGATGAATTGGGAGTTCAGTTTCCCGATTCCCCAACCTTCGATGATATTCAGCAGGCTGTACAAGAAATTAACGCCTTGACAGTAAATCGACCGATTGAAGAATTATTTGATCGGCCAGCAATGGTAGATTCCAAAAAGCTGGCCATAATGCAAGTAGCAGCAAGCATTCTCCCAGCTTGTCATCTAGTAGGTTCACCATTATATGTGCTAGTAATCGCTCTCCAAGTAAGATTATCTCTCCAGTATGGCAATAGCCCCACTTCTGCCTTCAGCTATGGAATTTATGGCGCTATGACGATCGCTATTTTACAAGATATGACGGCGGCTACTCAGTGGGGTAATTTAGCTTATCGTCTAGCTTCACAAGCAGATAGCAAACATATTCGTCCGGCAACTTTTGTGATTATTGGCTTATCGTTACACCATTACAAATCCCATTTACAGGAGACTTTAGCTATTTTTCAAGCTGGCTATGAAGCTGGATTAGAAACAGGCAACTTAGAGTATGTCGGATACAACGCACATGGATTTTGTTTGAGTTCTTACTGTTGCGGTCAACTTTTAGCAGAATTAGCACCCAAAATCCACATTTATTATCAGCATTTGCTCGATCTCAACCAATTAACAACGGCAAATTATTGTGCAATTTATTGGGAGACAATGTTGTTATTACTAGGTAATCCAGAGCAGAAAAAACTGTTATTTGAACAGCCAAGTTATGAGGAGCAATTAGTTGATCGGGCTTTATCTGCTAACGATTTGATGCGAGTATTTACGTTCTACATCTGTAGGGCAATTTTGAAATTTCTGCTGGGAGATATTGATTTAGCCAACGCCGATGTTGTGCAAGCTAAAAAATATATAGCGGGAGGTGCAGGAGCAATTGTCCAAGTTGTGGATTTCTATGACTCCCTCATTGCCTTAGCTACTAAGGCTGAGTCTCAAACTGAGTTGGCAACACAACAACAGCGAGTACAAGAAAATCAAGCTAAATTACAATTTTGGGCGCACCATGCCCCGATGAATTATCAACATAAAGTTGATTTGGTAGAAGCCGAAAAATATCGAGTGTTAGGAAAAACAGCCGAAGCAATTGAGTTTTATGACAAGGCAATTTCTGGAGCCAAAGCCAACGAATATATCCAAGAAGAAGCACTTGCTAACGAACTGGCGGCTAAATTTTACTTAGGTTGGGGTAAACAGCGTATAGCTGGGGAATACATGACGAATGCCTATTACGCATACTCTCGCTGGGGTGCGAAAGCCAAGGTTGCTGACTTGGAAAGACGCTATCCCCAACTACTTGCTCCCATATTACAGCAAACCCGTTCTCCCCTCTCAACTAATGAAACTGTCTTCGCCTTGGGGAGTGTCACTTCCACCAGTGGAGCCACTTCTAGCAGTAGTGTCTCAGATAGCCTAGATTTAAAAGCGATTCTCAAAGCTTCCCAAACTCTTTCTGGTGAAATCGAACTGGAAAAACTGCTTTCATCGTTGCTTTCTATCGTCATCGAAAATGCGGGGGCTGATAAATGCGTGTTGATGCTGTTGCGAGACAATCGCCTGCTAATTAAAGGCTCAATTATCCAGGGAACGCAACCATTAGTGTTACAAAGGATTCCCGTTGAGGAAAGCCAGGACATTCCTCTGAAGCTCATTTACAAAGTCAAGCACAACAATCAGACTGTTGTTTTAGTGGATGCAACAGCAGATCCCACCTTAGTTAACGATCCCTATATTATCCGTCAGCAACCTAGGAGTATTTTGTGTAGTCCGATTTTGCATCAAGGTAAGTTGATGGGCATTTTATATCTAGAGAATAATTTAGCAACGGGGGCATTTACAAGCGATCGCGTTGAACTACTTAACTTACTCTGCTCTCAAGCGGCTATTTCTCTGGAAAATGCCCAACTTTATGAACGTTCCTTAGAATATGCCCAACAGTTAGAGCGATCGTTTGCCGAATTGAGTGCGAGTAACTCTCGCTTTGAGAAACTTGTAGATAATGTTCCTGGGGTGGTTTATCAGTATCAGATATCTGCTGATGGTGCAACGTCTCTCACCTACATCAGTGGAGAATGTTATGAACTATACGAAATTCATTCAGAGCAAGCGATCGCTAATGTGCAGTTGATTTTGGAAATAATACATCCAGATGATACTGCAAGTCACCAAGACTCTATTGCAGATTCAATTCAAACACTGACTCCTTGGCAGTGGTCAGGTCGAATTATTACACCTTCTGGGATTGTGAAATGGATTTATGGAGAAGCTCGAATCGAACAGCGTGCTGATGGCTCAATGGTTTGGGATGGATTGTTGTTGGATATCAGCGATCGCAAAAAAGCCGAACTTGCCCTACAGCAAAAATCTCTGGATTTACAGCAAGCATTGGTTGATTTACAGCAAGCACAATTACAAATCGTGCAAAGTGAAAAAATGTCAGCCTTGGGCAATCTAGTTGCAGGTGTCGCTCATGAAATGAATAATCCTTTAGGTTTTATAGCTGCCAGTATCGAACAAGCTAAACCGACTGTTGCCGACATCTTTGACCACTTAAAACTATATCAAGAAAGTCTCCTCAACAACAGTGATGAAATTCTCGACCATGCCGAAGAAATTGACTTGGAGTATAGCTTAGAAGACTTGCCCAAAATGCTGGATTCCATGACAATGGCGTGCGAACGTTTGAAGAACATCAGCACTTCACTCCGCACTTTTTCCCGTGCCGACCGAGATGAAAAAGTGCTATTTAATATCCATGAAGGTATCGATAGCACGATTTTAATTCTCAAGCATCGCCTGAAAGCGAACGAACAACGTCCGGCGATTGAAGTGGTTACTAACTACGGTGATTTACCGCCAATTGAGTGCTTTCCCGGTCAACTGAATCAGGTATTTATGAATATTCTGGCGAATGCGATCGATGCAATAGATGAATCAAACATTGGGCGAAGTTTTGCCGAAATTAAAGCAAATCCCAACCGAATTACAATGACAACTTTCAGAGAAGATGAGCAAGTAAAAATTGCCATAACAGATAACGGCAAAGGGATGAATGAATCAGTCAAATCAAAGATATTTGACCATTTATTTACGACCAAAGGTGTGGGGAAAGGGACGGGATTGGGATTGGCGATCGCCCGTCAAATTGTGGTGGAAAAACACGGCGGTACGATCGCCGTCAACTCAACCGCAGGCATGGGTACCGAGTTTGCGATCGCGCTCCCAGTAACAGCCAATGGTTCCGCTTAAAAGTGGCTGGCAAGAGGGATAGGTGCGGCCTCAGACTGAAAGGACTCGTTTAGCAGTTTGGCGATCGTGTCAGCGTTAGCAGGGCGACTGAAGTAAAACCCTTGACCTTCATCGCAGCCTCGCGCTTGCAGGTAGTCACGCTGCTCCTTGGTTTCAATGCCTTCTGCGGTGAGCGTTAACCGCAGACTTTTTGCCAGAGCAATGATGGCATCAGTAATGGTGGCGCTGTCCGGGTTAGACAGTACATCTTTGACAAAGGATCGATCGATCTTGAGCATGTTAACCGGAAACCGTTGCAGGTAGTTGAGGGAACAATAACCTGTGCCAAAGTCGTCTAGGGCGAGGGACACGCCAAGTTCTCGCAGTTGCGTTAAGGTTTTGACCGATCGCTCAATGTCAGTCATCAAGGCACTTTCAGTCACTTCCAGTTCTAAATACGCAGCTTCGAGTTCCGTCTCGGCCAAAATTTGGCGAACCATCTCAACCAGATTCGCCTGCTCAAATTGTCGAGCCGACAGATTCACCGAAATCCGCAGCGCTGGCAGCCCAGCCAGTTGCCAGCTACGGGTTTGAGCGCAAGCCGTTCGCAAGATCCATTCACCAATGGGAACGATCTCGCCATTGGCTTCGGCGATCGGAATAAATTTTACCGGAGAGACCAAACCCTCTGTAGAATGCTGCCAGCGAACCAGCGCCTCCGTTGCTGTCACCCGTCCGCCGTGCAGGTCGATCAGCGGTTGATAGTAAACCAGTAGTTCGTTACGCTCCAGCGCTCCGCGCAGGCTATTTTCTAGGGCCAGTCGCTCCTGTAACTGAACGTTCATTTCGGGTGAATAAAACTGATAGTGACTCCGCCCTTGCTGCTTTGCCTGATGAAGTGCGAGGTCGGCTTGCTGAAGAAGTTTCTCTACAGAATTCGTATTTTCTAGATGGTTCAATGTAATGCCAAGACTGGCGGTGATGTGGATCGGGTTGCCCTTGATAGAGAAAGGTTTGGTCAGCGTACTCAGCAGCATTTGGGATAGCTTGACCACACTCTCCAGCGAGGAGAGTTCGCTGCGAGCGATCGCAAACTCACCGTCGCCCAAACGCGCCAAGATATCTGACCGATCCATGCACTGTACCACCCGTTGGGAAACGGCTCTAATTAGTAAGGCGCATATCCCAGGCTCCAACGCATGGCGCATCCCTGTGAAATCATCGATACCCAATACCAGAACTGCGACCAAGGGTGAGTGATTTTGAGATCGGGTTTGATTCAGGCGATCGCAGAATAAGTCACGATTTGGCAATCCAGTCAGTTCATCGTAGTGGGTAATGTAATGAATCAATTCATCTAGTTTGTAAAGCGTTTGTGAGGAATTTGCCATCAGCGTACCGACTTCATCATCAAACTCTGTGGGTAAGTTCGGCAATGTTCTTGTATCGAGGTAGTTTTGTAGAGCCTCCGAGGTTAAGATTACCGGAACCAGGAGGTGGCGTAGCGTATAAAGCGTTGCTGCCGTACCCGCTAATGTCGCCAGCAGAGCAACCAGCAGAACCCGGACTGATGTCTCTACAGAGTAAGCGTTTGAGGTAAGAAACCAGACCATTAAGGTTAGCAAAGGAACGTGCGTGCCTAAAAATGCAACCACCATAATTTTGGCAGTGTAGCTTTTTTTCAGCCAGGGGAGATGCCCCAAGGATGAGTATAGGTTAAGGTTAGGCTTTGGTTGCATAGGACTCGGTTTGAGAATTTAAAGTTGGTAAAGTATCCAGCAGTCTCGTACTAAGTGCGTTGGCTTCAGAAACGGCTTTTTTAACTAAGGAGCGATCGCCTTAGATTTGACCGATATTTTACAAATCGATCGACAATACCCGGCCGCGATCGCTTGTGTGATAAAATATCCAAGCGATCGCCAAACAACAAGTATATATACTGACCCTAATCGCCTTTCTCAAAAACGTCAACGATCGCACCCAAAATCACCGAAATTGACTTTTTTGAAAGCTACAAATTAGATAGACCTTCAGCTTTTAGTCCGCTACTGATAACTAATGACTAATGACTAATAACTAAATTACTAAAAGGGTAACTATGAAAAAAGTAGCCGTGTTTGGCAATGCTGGAGGCGGTAAATCAACTCTCAGCAAGAGATTATCGGAAATCACTGGTTTGCCACTTTACATCTTGGATAAGATTCAATATCAATCTGGGGGTGCTGAAGTTCCCTATGCAGAATACAAGCGTACCCACGATCAAATTTTAGCTACCCATCGATGGATTATTGACGGGTTTGGTTGCATGGAAACCCTCTGGCCGCGACTCAATGAGGCCGATAGTCTGGTTTTTGTCGATTTACCGCTATACGTGCATTTTTGGTGGGTGACTAAACGGCTGATTTCAGGTAGCTTTATACCGCCAGAAGGCTGGCCCCAAAACAGTCCGATATTGAAGAGTTCAATTAATAGTTACCGCGCTCTTTGGTTGTGTCACAAGTATTTGACTCCCAGATATCGGGAGTATGTCGATCGCGCTCAAAATACCAAAAGTGTTTATCACATCAGATCCACTAAAGAGATTGCACAATTTTTGGAATCGATATCGCAAATGACAGTTGACAACTGAATGGGGAATGGGGAATGGGGAATGGGGAATGGGGAATGGGAATAATATCAAATCCGCAGCATCGGAATTATGTAGTGCGAGCGTCTCGCTCGCGAGCGAGACGCTCGCACTGATATCATTCAAATATATTATTCCGATGCAACCGTCCATGATATAGCAATCCTAAATGATTTGAAAAATAGTACGCGAGCAAGATGCTCGCACTACAAGGATTCTGATCTCGATCGATTTTGCGACTGATTTAGGACTGCTATATAACCAATAACCAATAACCAATAACCAATAACAACTGACTAATGACTGCTGACGGTGCAGACTACTGACTAATTGATGCTACAGCCGATCGCAAATTGCCTTGAAATTCGCCCAAAATTCGATCGCACTCTTCCTTCTCCAAATTAGTCCAGTGCATCATCAAAGCTAATTTTACAGACTTGCCGCTTTTTTCGAGCAAAAAACCCGCTTCATCCCGGCTCAAATCAGTCAAATCCTGCAACATCCGCACAGCCCGATCGCGCAATTTCTTGTTTGTCACCGCCACGTCAACCATGCGATTTCCGTATACCTTCCCCAGCTTCACCATTACCCCAGTCGAAAGAATATTCAAAGCCATTTTTGTCACTGTACCCGCTTTTAAGCGCGTCGAACCCGCCACTATTTCCGGGCCAACCAACAAGCGAATATCAACATCAGCCTCAAAACTCACTTGTTCGACGGGTACGCAGGCCACAAACACAGTCTTCGCCCCCCGCTGGCGCGCTGCGTGCAAAGCACCGGCTACAAAGGGCGTCGTACCTCCAGCCGTAATCCCGACAACCACATCTAAGTTGGTAATGTGACGGTGGGCGATCGCCTCAGCCCCATCCTCAGCCCGATCCTCCAAATCCTCCGAGCTCCGCACCAAAGCCCCCGCACCCCCGGCAATTATGCCCTGTACGAGTTCTGGCGCAGTGCAGAAGGTGGGGGGACACTCGGCCGCATCCAGCACCCCCAAACGCCCGGAAGTACCCGCACCGACGTAAAACAGGCGGCCTCCTTGACGCAGAGACTCGGCGGCGATGTCGATCGCTCGGGCCAACTGTTCGCGGGCGCGGGCGATCGCGCTTAAGGTTTGGGCGTCTTCCCGGTTGAACAAATCCACTAATTCGATCGAACTGAGTTGGTCTAAATTCTCGCTGTTGGCATTCACCTGTTCCGTCAGCAGATGGCCCCGTTCTTCTAAATTCTTCATGCTTTGTTATTTGTTATTTGTTATTGGTAATTGGGAATTGGGAATGAGGAATCGGTAACGGGTAATGGGTAATTGGGAATTGGGAATTGGTAACGGGTAATGGTAATTGGGAATTGGGAATTGGTAATTAGACATCTCCCATAATTCTTGTGGAACAGGCATCCTGCCTGTTCAAAGCTGGCTTTTTAGGAGATGTCTATTGGTTATTTGTTGGTTCCGATTCCCCATGCCCCATGCCCCATGCCCCATGCCCCATGCCCCATGCCCCATGCCCAATTACAAAAGTCCTTCGAGTCGGCGGCGAATAGAATCCAGTTCGTTTTGGGAAACGTCAGAATCCGGCTCCGACTCCGGCTCCCCCTGGGCCTGCCACTGAGTCTGTGTTACATTGTCTTCTGGCGGGATGGCTAGCGCGCCCGCCGGCACAAGTTCCCAATCATAGTCAACACTGTCGCAGAACTCCTTAATTTCCTCATCGTCGATCGCCTCGACAGTGGGTTCGGGGAAATCCTGAGCTTCCAACATCACGCCAAAGCGGGTGGCGTCGTCTTCTGACTCAAACATCAGAACTTTGTTGCGATCGCCGAGTTGAATGGTATGAATTCCCTCATTCTCGGTGCGGGCATTGAAGAGTAAGACGAACACTCGCATAAGTTTTAAAGACCTTCTTAACCACCGTTTTTTTATCTTAGAAGCGATCGGGCAACCGATTTTAGATTTTATATTTTAGATTTTAGATTGACCACCGATCCTGCACTGGCGGGATCGAAAGGATTTGGGGGAGTTGGAGGACTTGGTTTTAGGTGGTGTCGCGTGTTTTGATTAATTTTGGTAAAGGTTTCTGGAGTCTGCCCCGGAGTGGGAGGCGTGAATCAGCTTTCGTTCGATCCTCTGCTGCAAGCTTCGCGCTTCGCGCGATCGGCACTTCGGGCATCACTTCTGAGT
The DNA here is from genome assembly GCF_036700565.1 of Microcoleus pseudofavosus SVA1_A4. NCBI lineage: Bacteria > Bacillati > Cyanobacteriota > Cyanophyceae > Oscillatoriales > Microcoleaceae > Microcoleus > Microcoleus pseudofavosus. The sequence continues at coordinate 23,522 of NZ_JAUBPE010000049.1, read as the reverse complement.
CTACTAAAGGCAGAAGGCCCGAAGCGGCGAATCACAGAAATTATACCTGTCTAAAATCGGCTGATTCCCTTAATTCTTGAATTCTCTGATTTTTGAGAAACACCCATGACTAACTCGGACGATGACAAAAATCAACTCCCACCCCGCCCCCACCGCCGCTGGTGGCGTCTGCTGCTGCTTAGCGGTACGGGAGCGGGCATTCTCGCCTTGGTTGGGGCGGTGGCAGCTCAGGCGTGGGTGCGGGACAAGTTAGCTCCGATTGTGCAATCTGAGGTCAGTCAGACACTGAAGAGGCCCGTGCAAATCGGACGTTTGGAGCGATTTTCTCCGACGAGTTTGCGGTTTGGCCGATCGACCGTACCTGCAACTGCTACCGATCCAGATTATGCTTCTACAGAAGCAGTAGAAGTACAATTTTCAATCTGGCAACTGCTGTTCAACCGCACTCTCAAATTAGATATTACCTTAGTTAAACCCAGCGCTTATATCGAACAGGATACTCAAGGCCGCTGGATTAATATTCCCACTAGCGAGCAAAAACCTCCTGGTTTATTTAAAACTGAAGTTGATGCAGTTCGAGTTGAAAATGTCGCCGCAGTTTTGGTACCGAGTCCCGCAGTCGGACAGAAAAATTCGGCTCCGATTTCTGTAAGTCTGAAAAATGGCAGCGCTCTATTTCGCGACCAAAATCAGCGCGTTCTCTACGAACTAAACGGTCAGTTTACGACTAGCGATAATTTTATAGTTAAAGCTGATTCTATGTTACCTGCGGCTCAAACTAACGTGCAGTTGCACGGTCAAAATTTGCCTTTAGCCGACCTCGCTCGCTTGCTGAAACTTCCCGGAATTTATTTACAAAAAGGTCTGGCTAATGGCAATTTGACCGTGCAATTGCGAGACAATAAAGTATCGGGAATTGTTGGAACCGCTAGTTTTGCCGGAGTGCAGGCAAGCATCAATCCGCTGAAACAGCTCGTACAAAATAGCAGCGGTCAGTTGCGGTTTCAGGGAACTAATTTGATTGTCGATAGTTTGACGGCAAATTACGGTCTAATTCCCCTTCAAATAGCAGGAACAGTTGCAACTGGAACTAATTTTAATCTCGAACAAGCTAGCTTCAATCTCACAACTAACGTGCAACCAGTCGCTTTTGCAAGTGTTGTCAGTGCGGTGGAGACAGAGTTAGGGCAGAAAGTAGTATTGCCGGTTGCTGTTGCGGGGGAAGTGAAGGCGGATGCTAAGCTGACTGGAACCCTTGCTTTGCCGGTGCTGACAGGTACGATCGCCTCGACAAAACCCGCTACGGTCGATCGACTGCAATTAAACAATATTAGCACTAATTTCAAATTGGAACGGGGGAGAATGGCTCAAACCCCAAATCCCAATGCTCAATCTTCTATTCCCCCGTTTTCCTCTTTAGCTTTGACTTTGAGCGATATTTTGGTAGTGCCGGCGGCGGGCGGTAAAATTGGCGGGAAAGGTGAAGTTGATATTGCTTTGGGAAGTGAGAATTCGCGATCGGGTTTGGTGTTTGATTTGCAAGCTGAAAACTTGCCCGCAGATAACCTCGCCCAAATTTACGCTCTCCAGATTCCTGCTACTGTTAAAATTGGCAATGTCTCCGCAAAAACTCAAATTTTCGGCCCGTTAGACAACATTCAAGCTAGAGTTCAATGGCAAGCACCGCAAGGTACTTTCCCCGCAGCGGGCGAAATTCGAGCCGATCGCAATTCGGCGGATTTGCAAAATACAGTTGTGAAAATTGGCGACGCTTCTGTTAAGGTGGATGCTGCGCTAAAAGACCGTCAATGGCAAGCTATGATCGAGGGCGAACGCTTGGCCCTAAACACTTTACAGCAAGTCGTGCCTGGGCTTAATTTGCCTCCTGAACTAGCGGGTTTGTTCAGCGGAACTGCCGAAGCTGCGGGAACTCTCGACGATTTGAGTTTAAATGCGATCGCTGCGACGGGCAAAGGAACGCTGAATGTTGCTGACAGTATTGTTGATGTTAATGGCGAACTAGAATCGGGGAACTGGCAAGTTGTTGGCAACACTGAAAAAGTAGCTGTAAATCAATTAATTGATATTGGCTTGCCGTTTTTAGAACGTGCTAATTCTAACACTTCAACCGCAAATCTAGAAAATCTAAAATCCAAAATCCAAAATCTAAAATCGCTCGGCGGACAGCTAGCAGGTGAATTTCAAGCTGCGGGAAATGTTGACAATTTGACTGCTGGCGCAATCAATGCTAGCGCCAACGGTCGGCTCAATATTGCCGACAGCAATGTCAATTTCAAAGGAGAATTGGTAGCGGGAAACTGGCAAGCAACAGCACAAACAGATCGCACTGACATCAGCCGCTTGGTAGATTTGACACTGCCGATTTTAGATGTGGCTTCAGCATTCAATCCCGAAAATCAGCAAGCGGCCAATCTCAACAATCTAAAATCCCAAATCCAAAATCTAAAATCGATCGACGGACAGCTATCGAGTCAATTTACAGCATCGGGAAGTCTTGACAATTTGACTGCTAGCAGCATCAATGCCAGCGGCAGCGGCAGACTCAATCTTGCCGGCAGCAATGTTAATTTTAAAGGAGAATTAGTAGCCGGAAACTGGCAAGCAACAGCAGAAACCGATCGCACTTCCATCAGCCGTTTAGTAGATTTAGGATTGCCGCTGTTAGATGTTGGCTTGGCTTTCACTGCTGACAATCCCCAAACAGTCGCCAATATCAACAATCTAAAATCCAAAATCCAAAATCTAAAATCGCTTGACGGACAAATATCGAATCAAATTCAAGCCAGGGGCAATCTAGATAATTCAACCGCCGCCGATATTTCTGTCAACAGCAGCGGCAAACTCAATATTGCCGACGGTACTGTTGCTTTTAAAGGTAAATTAGAAGACAGACGCTGGCAAGCTTTCGCCGATGCCGATCGAGTTATTCTCAGCCGCTTAGAACAAACTGTTCGCAATCTCCAACTGTTTACCCTAACGGCGACTTTGCCTAAAGGATTTGACGGCAGAGTTAACGGCCAATTCCAAGCAGCGGGCAGTTTGGATAACTTGACAGCGAAGGGAATTAGTGCTAGCGGAGAAGGGCGGATTTTGGTCGATCGACTCGGGGCGATCGACACTACGGCAAAATTGGAAAACGGCAACTTGCAAGCTTTGCTGGAAACGAACGGAATTGCCGTCAGTAATTTAGAACAAACCCTCAAACAAACAGGTTTGCTGACAGCGGATTTACCGCCAGAAATTAACGGAACCCTCGACGGCCAAGTCCGCATTTTGGGAACAGTAGATAATCTAACCGCCAACGGCATCACCGCCAACGGCGACGGACAAATTCGACTCGCCAACGGCGGAGGAATTGTCAATGCTAAAGGCAGCGCCGCATCGGGGAATTGGCGCGCGTCTATCGAGGGCGAGCAAATTGCTCTAAGTCGCTTCCAGCAAGCCTTTGAAGCCCAGCGCCAAAGCTTGCAAGGCCAAGGTTTAGTCTCTGGTACCCAAAATCTCCCCCAGCTTCGAGGACTGTTTAACGGCAATATCAATTTATCCGGCCCGATTGCCGCTTCCCCACAAACAGTTCGCGCCGGCGGCAGTTTCCGCATCTCGGAATTGCCATTTTTGAAACAACCTTTTGAGGCAGTATTTAATTGGGACGGCAAACGGGTGGAAATTGAGAACGCCACAACTCCCGGTTTGACGGCAAACGGCTTTGTTAACGTCGAACTCGCAGGTAAAGGAGGGCCCTCAATTTCCAATTTAGATTTGGATGTCAAACTCGCCAACTTTAACCTGGAAGCCTTGCCGGCAGAACAACTAGCATTTTTGAGACCCATGGGTCTCAAAAATGCTTCAGAGAATAATCTTCCCCTGCGCGGCAATGTCGATTTTACCGGCAGCCTCACCGGAACCCTCGCCGCCCTCAGCTTAGTTGGCGACGTGGCAGTGCGGAATTTAGCAGTAAATCAAATCGCTTTTGACCCGGTACTGGCGGGGAAAGTGACTGCGAGTTCCGACAAAAGTGTAGATTTGCGTTTGGCCGGCGCAAGCGACAAAATCGAATTAGCTTTAAATCGATCGTTCCTGCCGACATCTTTCTTAGTTCAACGCGGGGAATCGGTAGCCCGCGGCCAAACAGAGGGCGAAACTTTGCGAGTCAATTTAAGCGATTTTCCCCTAGCTGCTTTGAATCTATCACCCGGTAAAGATGCTGGTTTGGGGCCGATAACTGGCACGGTTTCGGGACAAGTGAACGTGCCCGGTTGGAAGATGCCGTTAAATCCGGCGACTTTGCAAGCAACCGGACAAATTGCGATCGCCCAACCGGCGATCGGCTACATTAAAGGTGACAGTTTCCAAGCCGAATTCAGCTACGCTAACGGCAGCGCCACTCTCACCAACGGCATCTTCCGCCAAGGCAGCGGTCAATACTTAATTTCCGGCAATGTTAAAACAGGCGCCAACCCAGAATTTGCCGGGAAAGTTAACATCCAGCAAGGCAATTTGCAGCAAGTTTTAACCGCTTTGCAGTATTTCAATTTAGGCGATTTAGCCCGAGGCATAAAAACTCCTGTTTACGGTGACAGTGGCGACGTGCAAACTGTAGCAGTCGGAGAACCGGAGGCCCCGCTAATCGAACAGTTGCGCCGCTTGGCAGAAATCGAAGTAATTTTGCAGCAGCAGCAGGCAGTTAAAACCTCGGAAAAATTGCCTCCCTTATCTCAATTGCAGGGAACTTTTGGCGGGGAAATTGCTGTCGCAGGTTCTTTGCAAACGGGCGTGCAAGCTCAATTTAACGTCAAAGGCGATAACTGGCAGTGGGGAAAATATGTCGCCGAACAGTTCAGCATTGAAGGCAGTTTTCAGGACGGGATTTTAACTGTTTTGCCTTTGGAAATTCGATCGGGCAAAAGTGCGATCGGCTTTTCGGGACAACTCGGGCAAAAAGCTCAATCCGGGCAGTTGCGGGTAGAAAATGTGCCGGTGGAAGAGTTAGCAAAACTGGTGGAATTGCCTTTTGTGGATGTCACGGGAAATTTGAATTTGCGGGCGAATTTGGCCGGCAGTTTGGAAAACCCGCAAGCCACCGGGGAATTGAGTTTGCTGGAAGGTACGCTAAACGGAGAACCGATTAAACAAGCCGACGGCAGTTTCAGTTACAGCAATGCCCGCTTGAATTTTGGCGGCAGCGCTTTGGTAACTCAAACTGAACCGATTGAGGTCGCCGGAAGTTTGCCTTTTGAGTTGCCGTTTGCAGCGGTGAAGGCTGACAGCGATCGAATCGATTTGAGGGCGAATTTGAAAAATGAAGGTTTAGCAATTATTAATGTATTGACTCCGCAAGTTGCGTGGGTCAGCGGTCAGGGACAGGTGCAAATTCGCGTCGGAGGAACGCTGCAAGACCCTGTAGCGCAAGGAATTGCGAATTTTGAAAATGCAACCGTCCGGGCGATCGCCTTCCCAGAACCGCTGACAGGGCTGACTGGGACGGTGCGCTTTGAGGGCGATCGTATTCGGGTAGAAGGAATTCGGGGACAGTTGAGTCAGGGACAAGTTGTGGCCCAGGGCGTGATTCCGCTGTCTGTGCCCTTCGCGGAGGGCGATGTCGATGCGGCTAATCCCCTGGCTGTAAATCTCGACAAGTTAGCCCTAAATCTCAAAGGATTGTACAGCGGCGGCGTTGTCGGTCAAGTGCAAGCAAGGGGCACGGCTAGGCGCCCGCAGTTGAGCGGTAATATTGAACTGTACAACGGCGAAGTATTTCTGCCCAGTGCCGGCGGCGGCAGAACTGAGTTAGCTTCTGCCTCTTCTGCTTCTGATTCTGCTTCCACATCTTCTCCTTCCGCTGCGACTGATGTTTCTGCTTCCCCTACAACTGAGGTTTCTGCTTCTTCTCCTGCGACTCCGACTTCTCCTTCCCCTTCCTTTGAAGTTGGATTGAACGATTTGCGGCTGAATTTGGGGCGGGGAATTCGGGTAACGAGTGCGCCGATATTGAGTTTTCAGGCGACTGGGGGCTTGACGGTGAACGGAACTTTAGATGACCTTCGCCCGGAGGGTACGATTCGGTTGACTTCCGGGTCGGTGAATTTGTTTACAACGCAGTTTAGACTCGATCGAGGATACCCGCAGACTGCTACCTTTGTACCAGGACAAGGACTCGATCCGACGCTGGATGTGAGATTAGCAACTTCGGTGCAGGAAGTAACGAGGTTCCGCACTCCCGGCACATCTGTAGCCTCTGAAATAGCAGACGAACCGACAAGTTTCGGCAGCGTGCGGAGTGTCCGAATTCAAGCGTTAGTGCAGGGAAGGGCTTCTCAGTTGGCCGAAAGTCTGGAGTTGAGGAGCTCTCCGAGTCGATCGTCCACAGAGATTGTAGCGCTATTGGGCGGCAGTTTCGTGCAGACTTTGGGACAGGGAGACAGTACACTGGCGATCGCAAATTTAGCCGGTGCGGGTTTATTGAACAACCTTCAATCTGCGGTTACTAACGCCACGGGATTGAGCGAATTTCGCTTATTTCCCACTCGAATTAGAGGCAACGAAGCACAAACTGCTAGTTCCAGTTCTGCTGCGGGTTCTCTCGGTTTAGGTTTAGAAGTTGGGTTTGACATCACGCGCAATATTTCAGCATCAATCATTCGAGTTTTGTCAGCCAATCAACCGACTGAATTTACTGTGCGCTATCGATTGAGCGATAAAATTTTACTCAGAAGTTCAAGTAATTTTCAAGGAGACAACCGCGTCACTGCGGAATATGAATTGAGGTTTTAGTTAGCAAAAAATACAGTCTACAAAAAGCTGAATATCCTCAATCAGGAGCAGAGAATGTGAAAAGAAGAAAAGCACTCAAATTGATAACAGTAAGCATGAGTTCTTTAATAGAGACAATATACTCGGGAGACCAATATATGCTTGGAAGTACGGTCAAAAATCATTATGACTGGATATTACTATACTGGATGCCCTATGACAATAATCTCTCAAGATTCGGGCAACCCATTATTCAAATGCTAAGTAAAGGTGTAAAAAATGACAAAGTTTTAGTAGTAGTACAATCAGACTTTAGTGGAGCAGCACAAGTTTCTAGAAGCATCATTAGCCAAGATAAAGTGGATACCCAATACTTAGAAACAGCAGATAGTAGTAGTGCAGAAGTCTTGGCTGAGTATCTGACTTGGGCACAATCTCAATTTCAAGCCAAACGCTGGGCTATTGTGTTTTTAGGTCATAGTGGAACGCTTATGGAAATCAGCCCCGACGAACATCCCACGTCCCCTTCAATTTCAGAAATTAGATGGATGAACCTTGAAAAAATCAATCAAGTTATATTTAATTTTAACCAATCTGTAAAGGGAAATCTAGAATTATTATTTTTCCAAAATTGTAATAAAGGAAATATTGAAGTACACCATACCTTCCAAAAGACTGCTAAGTATACGCTTTCATCTCAACTCCAACTTGGAGCGCCAAATTACTATTACGAGAAATTGTTAAGTGATTTGAGCGATTATCCAGACATTGATGGTTCTCAGCTAGCTAAAAAGATTATGGATTATGAACGACCGGATATGTACCATAGTTTGACATTGACTAACAATCGTTATTTTCGCTATTTTTCCGAAAAAGTTAATGTTGTAATTGATTCTATTTTGCAAGCAGACATTGCGCCTGTGAAAGTTTTTATATCCTCAATTTTATCGCCTGAAGTCAATTTTCCCAATAACAATACTGTAGTAGTTTATCAGAGTTCTGGAGAAACCTTTGTGGATTTCGCAAATTTTTTACAACAACTTACCCAATTATCAGGTGCAAGTCCGTCAGCTTGTAACGATTTATTGTTATTTTTAAATAATTTTCTCATTCAGAGAGTGCAACAGAATGGTGAATTATTTGACTCAAGAATTAGACATAAGTATAAAAATTTATCAGGTTTAGGTTTATTTTTACCTAGAAATCGGCAGAAACTGGAAAAATATTTGTATTTATCGGTTTATTCAGACTTAAAGCTTGTAGAGCTTTTTGATGCAGTTGTATTCGAGACAAAAAAGAACTAAAGGTATTGGAGAAATTTTACTTTCGCGACTTCACAGAAGCAGTCAGGGAAGTAAAACAACAGCCTGCATTCGCTCCAAATTCCCACTTCCCAATGCTATAATATAAATAGCAGAATCAAAGCCCTGCTGTTACCCCCGCATACAAGGTTAGAGGAGTTAAGTCAAATGGCAAATAAACTCCAAGTCAATACACAGTCGATCGCCTACAGCGACTTTTACTGGAACCGCTTTAGTCCGAGAGTGGCGACTATCAGCAGCGTCCGCAACGCCAATCACTGGGAGGGCGGATTTATCACCTATATTGCATTTCCCACAAAAGTAGAAGCTACAGCAGCAATGAAATATTTGCTCTTGCATCAAAAAGCTGGTGATGTCGATATGCGGAAAGCCAAGCGAATGAAAGCAAAAGGCATTCGGTGGGAACTCAAAATTCGGGGTTTAGCTTTTAATGAAGTGCTGAAGCTGGCGACGATGGATATAGCTGGAAAGCTAGTTATGTCACCTGCAACTACTCAAGCCACAGGCTGATAAAAGCATTCAGATAACAGGTTGGGTTGAGAAAACAAAACCCAACCCTTCCAATATTTGTCAATCTCCATCTTCCTCTCTTTTCTCCTCCTCTGTGTCCTCAGCGCCCTCTGCGGTTAATTTCACAAAAACTCCTATAAAATATATGCGTTTCATCAGCCCCAAAACAGACTTTGCATTCAAAAAAATATTCGCTTCTTCCGAACATCCAGAAATTCTCATCAGCTTCCTAAATGCAATGCTGTATAACGGAGAACCCACCATCCAAGAAATAGAAATCATTGACCCTTATTCAGCCGGAAGCGTTACAGGATTGAAAGACACTTACCTGGATGTCAAAGCCAAGATTACCGGCAACAAAACGGTGATTGTGGAAATGCAGGTACTCAACGTCGCCGCCTTTGAAAAACGGGTAGTGTACAATGCAGCCAAAACCTATTCTACTCAACTCAAAGCTGGAGAAGGTTATTTAAAGTTAAATCCGGTTATTGCTTTAACCATCACCGACTTTATTTTATTTGAAAACACCGAAAAACTAATCTCTAACTTTGAGTTCACAGAAACCGAAGAGAAATTTGTCTATCCCAACTGCGAGTTAAAGTTAGTGTTTGTCGAGTTACCAAAATTTAAAAAAGAATTAAACGAACTTGAAACTCTGCCGGAAAAATGGATTTACTTTATGAAAAACGCGCCCTCTTTGGAAGTAGTACCAGATACATTGGGGTCTATTGAAGAGATTAATACCGCGCTGGGAATTGCCAACCGAGCAAATTTGACACTAGACGAATTGAATGATGTAGACAAACGAGAAATGTTTATCCAAGACCAAATCGGGTCTGTGATGAAAGGGATAGAAATTGGTCTACAACAAGGAATTGAACAGGGAATACAACAAGGAATCGAACAGGGAATCGAAAGGGGTAAAATTGAGGGGGAAATAGGATTAATTATGCGTCAGATAGTGCGGCGGGTGGGTGATGTTACACAGGAAGTTCAAACTCGCATCCAGGGGTTATCTGGGGAAAAGTTAGATGATTTGGGAGAAGCTTTGTTGGATTTTAGGAGTCAAGAGGATTTGATTGCGTGGTTGGAGTCGGCGGGATGAACTGAGGAGTTAAACAGACAGTCAAGGATTTTAAGCCCGGATTTGATATAATTCTCAATCTCTGCATTCATTTAAACTTTAGTATCTGCGGAAACTTCCCTCTGTACCAGCATCCAACCTAACAGGGCTAAAATAAGACCGAGAGCGAGAAATCCTAAATCCCAAGCTAACTCGTTGATACCGGGTTTGACGTGGTGGATTCCCAAAATTTGATGGTCAACAATGCCTTCAACAAAGTCAAACAATCCAGCACCAATTAATATTGAACCGAAAAAAGTTTGAGTTGACAAAGGAACATCTTTGCGCTTCACTGCACGCCACAAACAGAAGATTCCCGCCACTGTTACCAACCAATCCGCAGCGTGAAACAATCCATCTCCGAGGGTATTTAATTCTAAACCGGCCACAGTAGCATCGGTTTTAACGCTGCTAAACATATGGTGCCACTGGAGGAGTTGGTGCAGCACAATGCCGTCAAAAAAGCCGGATTGACCGATACCGAGGAGAATTCCTGCGATAATTAGAGGTCGGCGGTTGTTAACAGCGGTGGCTGGTGAGTTTGTGCGATCGTCCAATAGAAAACCTCACATCCTTTAAATGCTGAGCCGTAGCCTGTGAAGAGATTTGCAAGTACATTTTTCAGTTTTGCTGGGGAGGAGGGGCGATCGCATCATCCGCGAGAGAGATTTCTGGATACTCTTGATGCTTAATGCCAACTACAAATCTAGTTTATAATTTGATTAACTATTCATCAACATTCATATTCTCAAACAAAATAGGTTGAATTCGCCTCAAAACTTCCTCAATTATATCTGATCGACATTCACTAAGAAAACTTGCTTGCCTTGCCCGATAATCTTGCATAACGGAGTTGATCCGTCATAATTACACCTGTTATCGCTTCACTTTCGGGAATGGGAACATAAAACGGATTTTTGCGTTGTGTGTTGCTGATGGGACAAACAAACACAAACCCCATTTTTAGGTTAAATTTAGTTTGACTCACAACCAGTGCAGGTCTAGTCCCCATTTGTTCGTGTCCTGATTGAGGGTCAAAATTGAGGCGAATAAAATGACCTCGTTCGGGGATATAGTTTACCAAACTTCCTCTCCTTCTGGTTTTCCCCAAGAGACTTCTTCGCTAGATTCTATTTCGCCTGCCAATAATTCATCTAGGGTATATTTTGATATTTTATTATTTACAGGCTCTATAACCAGTTTCCCATTTTCTATGCTGCAAATTACTGAATCTTCGGCTTTAAGGTTGAGAAACTTTACTATGTAGTCTGGTATTGGCAAAGCTAAGGAATTACCTAATTTGCTGATGTGTATTTTAGCTGTCATACATTTGCGATGTTAACACTCAGGTTGATTTATTGTAACACAATATGATTGACTTAAAAAAGTAATTACTCGATCGCGAACCTCAGCTAATTGAGAACTGAGCAAAGTCTCGGCGATTGCTTTCCCGTAGCACAATGACACGCTTAGCTAAGTGAATCGTCTTAAGATATAATAGAGTTTTAACACAACACCAATCATTGTCCTATGAAAACCATAGACAAAAGTCAATTAACCGCTCAATTACTAGAATTTTTGCGACTTGTCGAGCTTGAAGGCGAAGAAATTTTAGTGATGGATGGGACTAAACCACTTGTGATAATTTCTCAGTATGAAAAGTCTCTTTCAACTGAAGAATTATTTAAGGATATGCGGGGGAAAGTAAAATATTTTGAAGATTTAACTAGGCCAACAACTGAAGAATAGCAGGAAGTAGGACAGTTGTCCTTGATACCTGCGCTCTCATCTGGTGGAGTTTAGATCCAGAGAAACTTTCTCAATCGGCAAAAGATGCTTGTCAGCAGATGGAACAAGAAAAAAATGGTTTAGTTCCATCAACGGCAATCTGGTAAATAGCTATCAAGAACAAAAATCATAAGTTAGATTTAGGAGTAAGTATTGATGACTATATCGCTACTTTAAAAAAGTCTAATGTTATTCGGATCGTTCCAATTGATGAGGACATTTGGCTAGAAAGTGTCAAATTAGAATGGGAACACCGAGATCCAGCAGATAGAGTGGTTGTAGCAGTTGCCAAAAGAAGTCAAGCTGCTATTATTACAGCCGATCAAAAAATAGCTAGTTTCTACTCTTTAGTAATTTGGTAAATTGAATGTGCCAGGTATCGGAAACGTAGAACAGGCGCGGTTTCGTGGTTAAAGCCTCTGTTATAAATCTTCACGAAACTCGCTCGACGCTTAGATGTTACACTCTACAAGTCTCGACGCCAGAGAAGAGAACGCCCCACAACAAGCCCCCCACCAACCACCCCATCAGTTAACTTTCCCTTCACACACGGGAGGTGTCCTATAGGTGCTTTGGTGTTGAATTTTAGATCATTATAGTGCAACCATTTACTACTATTCACACGCCAACCTACCCGATCGCCAAAAGCTGCCCAAATTTTCCGATCATATTCTCTGCTTCCCCCCAGACTTTCATAGATGCGTTTCTGCACCGAAAAGCCGAAACGTCCGTTACTGTATTGTACCCAAAGTTGGTCAATAGTTCGTAAGTCTTCACAGGGGAATCGATCGATATCTTCAGCCCTCAGCCAGCCATCCTTTGTTCTCCCCGCTACTTCCAGCATTTTTATTGCCGTTTCCCCATCCGCCTCTTTCCATTCTCCGCTAGCTAACAGCCGATCCAGTTGACGATAATCAACTCCTTTTGCTGAAATCAATTTTACAGGTTGTGGCGGTGGCTGCGGGCTAGGAATCGTTGGTGAAACACCCCCTCTTTGCCCCCGATTGCCGGGGGATTGGGGAAGCATAGCCAACCATTTTTGAACCGACTGAGGGCGCTTTGTTGCATCCATTTCCATCCCTTTCATAATTGCCCGACGCACCCCATCGCTAATATTAGGATTAATCTGAAACGGCGGCTTTAAAGGATAATTTAAAGCCCTCATAAATGCAGGAGTTGGTGGTGTTTTCGTTAGCAAATAGTATAGCGTTGCTGCCAGAGCATAAACATCTGTATACTCAGCAAATCTGCCAATCTCCCCGTACTGTTCGGGAGGTGCAAAACCGTGTGTTAGCCCCAAAGTCATTTGCTGAGTGCGATCTGGAATAAAACCCCGTGCCAAACCAAAGTCAATCAAAACTGCATCAAAATTGTCGCGTACCATAATGTTTTGTGGCTTGATATCCCGATGTAGCAAACCTTTTTCGTGAACTACTATTACCGCTTCTGCCACTTGGCGGATGTAGTTTAAAGCTTCTGTTTCCCACAGGATACCGCGCTTTTCTACCAAATTCCACAAATCTTTCCCTGCCACATATTCCATCGCAATACAAGGCAAATCACCATCAATGAAATAGTTGTCTATTTGCACAATATTGGGATGTTTGCACAAAGATAGCAGTAGCGCCTCATCCCGGAATTTGTCCCGATACCAGCCAAAATTTGGATCGCTCAATAAGTCGTCTTTCAGCGTTTTGATGACAACCCGCTGCCTGTTTTGCGCCTTCTGCGCTAGGTACGTGGCCCCAAAACCGCCCTCGCCCTTGTCTATCTTGCGCTCAATAATATACCGATCGCCATTTAACCCCTGCCCCAGTGTCCAAACCATTCTCCTCACCGCCAACCAATATTAATTTTTATCTCGGCCTAGCCTGTATTTTAACTGTATTTTGTAGGTTGGGTTTAGTTCCACCAGCCCAACTTCAGTTCGCCTTCCCGGTGATGGTTGGCTTTTAGTTCGATCGCCCTTTTCCGACATAATTCGATCGACAAATTCGCAGCAATCTCATTAAGAATCCTAAATCCCAAAACCTCATTGCCCAAACAGACCCTTTCTGTGCAAACCTAAAAAACAGCAGACACAATTTTATAAACTCTAATTACAGAACCCTAGCAACCAGTTATGCAAACTCTGCCGAACCCCACTAAAACCCTCACCACCGAACCCACCTTCGACACCACCATCAAACGCCGCAAAACCCGTCCCGTCAAAGTCGGTAGCGTCACCATCGGCGGCGGCTACCCAATCGTCGTGCAATCGATGATCAACGAAGACACCCTCGACATCGACGGATCAGTCGCAGGAATTCGGCGCTTGCACGAGATTGGCTGCGAAATCGTCCGCGTCACCGTGCCCAGCATGGCCCACGCCAAAGCTTTAGCCGAAATCAAGCAAAAACTGCACGCCACCTACCAACCCGTGCCCCTCGTGGCCGATGTCCACCACAACGGTATGAAAATTGCTTTGGAAGTCGCCAAACACGTAGACAAAGTGAGAATCAATCCCGGACTTTACGTGTTCGAGAAGCCGAAAGCCGACAGAACCGAATACACCGACAGCGAATTCGCGGAAATTGGCGCAAAAATCCGCGAAACCTTGGAACCTTTGGTGGTTTCCCTGCGCGACCAAGGCAAAGCTTTGCGAATCGGCGTCAATCACGGTTCCCTCGCCGAACGGATGCTTTTTACCTACGGCGACACCCCCGAAGGCATGGTAGAATCTGCCCTGGAATTCATCAAAATTTGCGAATCCCTCGACTTCCGAAATATCGTACTTTCCCTGAAAGCCTCGCGCGCGCCCGTCATGGTTGCTGCTTACCGTTTGATGGTGCACCGGATGGACGAACTCGGCATGGATTACCCGCTGCATTTGGGCGTCACGGAAGCTGGAGACGGCGAATACGGCCGCATCAAATCCACCGCAGGCCTCGCACCGCTGTTAGTTGAGGGTATCGGCGACACCATCCGCGTCTCGCTGACAGAGGCGCCGGAAAAGGAGATTCCCGTCTGCTACAGCATTCTGCAAGCCTTGGGACTGCGGAAAACGATGGTTGAATATGTCGCTTGTCCTTCCTGCGGTCGCACTTTGTTTAATTTAGAGGAAGTGCTCCACAAAGTGAGAGAGGCGACGAAGCACCTCACGGGTTTGGATATAGCAGTAATGGGCTGTATTGTCAATGGCCCTGGAGAAATGGCTGATGCTGATTACGGCTACGTCGGGAAGCAACCGGGTTATATTTCTCTGTACCGCGGCCGGGATGAGATTAAGAAGGTTCCTGAGTCTCAGGGTGTGGCAGAATTGATTGATTTGATTAAGTCGGACGATCGCTGGGTCGAACCTGAGTAGGTTTGGGGCGGGCACGATGCGATTGGTGTCAACACAAAGACTCCAACTTTTGAAAAATCTCGCTTCTATCTGAGGCCAGATCCCCCCTAGCCCCCCTTAAAAAGGGGGGGACAAGAGTATTCAAAGTTCCCCTTTTTCAGGGAAATTTAGGGGGATCTAGCCTCGAATACACAGCAGACAAAGGATTTTAGGCATTCGCAAATCAACTTCCTACACCCGCGTCCGCGTTCAGGCGCGGCAGCTTCCGCTTCGGGAATACAACTCGGCAAAGTTGAATAAATATGTATCCAAAATCCGACCAAGCCTTGCCTGTGTTAGATTGGGCGTGATTATTCTGAAATCTTTTGCTCCGGCGTGTCAGACAAATGGTTATAACAAAACGAGGCCTTATTCTAAGTGCTGCAGCAGTTGCACTCACTGCTGTAACTCTTGTCAACACTGGTTGCAGTTCTAAATCTCTGGCTTCTTTTCGGGGAAGTCCTAAAGAATTGGTTGATGAAGTTTGGCAGATTATTGACAAAAGTTATGTTGATGGCACTTTTAACCAGGTTGACTGGAAAGCGGTGCGAAATGATTATTTGAACCGCACTTATACCAGCGACGATGAAGCTTACAAAGCAATTCGGGAAATGCTGAAGAAGCTTGATGATCCTTACACGCGGTTTATGAACCCTGAAGAGTTCAAGAATATGCAGGTTGAAACTTCTGGAGAACTCACAGGAGTGGGGATTCAGTTGACTCAAGATGAAAAAACTAAGAAGTTGGTGGTGATTTCTCCCATCGAAGATACCCCTGCTTTTACCGCTGGCATTCTAGCAAAAGATATCATTAGTAAGATTGACGGCAAGAGCACCGAAGGCATGGATACGAATCAAGCGGTAAGTTTGATTCGCGGCCAGGCGAATACTGAGGTGACTCTGACTATCTTGCGCGACAAAAAGGAAATAGAATTTAAGCTGAAACGCGCTAAAATTGAAATTCATCCCGTGCGGAAGTCGGTGCAGAAAAGCCCGATCGGCGAAATCGGCTATATTCGCTTAAATCAGTTTAGTGCCAATGCTGCATCGGAAATGCGATCGGCAATTAAGGATTTGGAACAGAAAAAGGTGACGGGCTATATTTTAGACTTGCGTTCCAATCCCGGCGGGTTGCTCTACGGAAGTATTGAAATTGCTCGGATGTGGCTCAAAGAAGGTACGATCGTCTCGACGGTCGATCGAGTAGGTGAAGCCGATCGACAAACTGCAAACAAGGCAGAGATCACAGACAAACCATTAGTTGTACTGGTAGACGGCGGTTCAGCAAGTGCTAGCGAGATTCTATCCGGTGCTTTACAAGACAACAAGCGCGCGGTTTTAGTGGGAACAAAGACGTTTGGTAAGGGTTTGGTGCAGTCAGTACGCGGCGTGGGAAATGGTTCCGGTTTGGCGGTGACAATTGCCAAGTATTTTACTCCCAGCGGGCGCGATATCAACCACTTGGGAATTGAACCGGATTTTAAGGTAGAACTCACCGACGCTCAAAAACAGGAATTGAGGCGCGATCGCGATAAAATTGCTACAGCGGCCGATCCGCAGTACGCAAAAGCTATGGAAGTTTTGACACAGCAAGTTACTGGTAAAACAGGGAACAATAAGGCGGAGTCGAAACCGAATGCAGCGCCACCTAAACCGAATGCGGCGCAAGCCAAACCGAGTGCAGCACCTTCTAAATCTAGGTAGAAAACCTGTGTAGGGTTTCAGTTAAAAAAAAGCATTCGGGGGAAGAATTACGGCTAAAAGCCAAGATTTTAAACTCGAATGCTTCGCTATTTTTGGCAATCCGTCATTGCGGCTGGCATTTGCCGGCGCGAATTAATCCGATGCGGCGGGCTATGGCATCTTCGGGCGAATCGTAAGGGCCCCACTTTTCAATAATAGTGGGGTTTTGTTGTTCGAGTTGCGCGCTCCTCTGCGAGGGCTCCGCCAACGGCAAAATCTCGCAATTACCGGCAGGACGTTTGACAATATAAAATTTGGGTGTTTCTGTCATAGCTCAATTCGTCAAATAAAAGCTGGATACTAACTAGGCAATTTGCTCATTATATCAAATAGGGAAACAGCACTACCGTGCCCAAAGCCTGTCTTAGCATTAAACCCGCAGTCCCACATTGGTTTCAACCCCTGCCGGACTGCGGATTTAACCGCCGGGAATTAATAAGAATTAAAAAAAACTAACACTTTCGGAAGATGCCACAATATTTATTTATGATAAAAATATAGACGTTTGTCTGAAGAGTGCATTAAATCCTTTCAGAAGTGGCGAAATATTCTAATCCCTACCAAAAAAACCATGCAATTTTTGCCCAAAACAATCCCCGAAATTCAATCAGAAATCATACCAGTTAACGAATCACCGCCAGAACTTGTTACTTTCGATGTCGGCGGGATGAAATGTGCCGGCTGCGCGAAAGCTGTGGAACGCCAACTCATGCAGTATTCAGGCGTAATTTCAGCTTGCGTTAACTTGGCCGTAGAAGTCGCGACGGTTGAGTGTCAACCGGGGACTGTCGATGCAGAAGCTTTAGCGAAAAAGTTGACTGATAATGGATTTCCCTCTCAGTCTCGTTCAGGTGAAAATCAGCAGGAAGCAGAAGCGACAACAATTGAACGGCGACGGCAAGAAATTCGACAGCAAATCAAGCAATTGACGATCGCCCTAATCCTAATTATTCTATCCGGTTTAGGTCACGTACTCGGCACAAAAGCTCCAATTCTCAGCAATATTTGGTTTCACTGGGGACTCGCCACCCTAGCTTTGCTGCTACCGGGCCGCCCGATTATCGTTGACGGGTGCCGCAGTTTGTGGCGAAATGCACCCAACATGAATACTTTGGTAGCTTTAGGTGCTGTTACAGCTTACACCGCTAGCAACGCGGCGCTGCTGTTTCCACGGATGGGATGGGAGTGCTTTTTTGACGAACCGGTGATGCTGCTGGGCTTTATTTTGTTGGGCAAAACTCTCGAACAGCAAGCCAGACGGCGCGCTGCATCAGCTTTGCAAGCTTTAATTGCATTGCAACCGGCGAAAGCCCGCTTAGTTGATTTTAAACTTTCGAGTTTAGATTTGCGATCGGAAGAATTGCCTTTAAACTCGACATCTGCGGTCTACGATCCACAATACATTGAAATTCCAGCCGATCGCGTCCGAGTGGGAGAATGGCTGCAAGTTTTGCCCGGGGAAAAAATACCGGTAGACGGCGAAGTCTGCGAAGGCAAAACAACCATAGATGAGTCGATGCTGACTGGCGAATCAATGCCGGTTTTGAAGCAACCAGGAGATACAGTTGCGGCGGGAACTATCAATAAATCCGGGGCAGTTGTGATGCGGGCAACTCGCACCGGTAAGGAAACAACTGTAGCTCAAATGGTGGCTTTGGTGCAGGCAGCCCAAACTCGCAAAGCGCCGATTCAAAATTTAGCTGATACTGTCGCGGGATATTTTGTGTATGGGGTAATGGGGATATCGCTTTTAACTTTCCTATTTTGGTATTTTGCCGGGACTCATATTTGGCCTTCTGTGCTTTTAGGACACGGGGCAATGGATATGGGACACGGGGCAATGAATATGGGGCAATGGGCATCGGGCATTGGGCATTGGGCATTGGGCATGGGAAATGAATTGCCTATTATCCATTATCAATCGCCTTTGCTGTTAAGTTTGAAATTGGCGATCGCAGTTTTAGTTATTGCTTGTCCTTGCGCTTTGGGACTGGCTACCCCAACAGCAATTTTAGTCGGTTCTGGCATCGGGGCGGAGCGCGGACTTTTAATTCGCGGTGGCGATGTTTTAGAACGGGTGCATCAATTAGATACGGTGGTTTTTGACAAGACTGGCACTTTGACAACCGGAAATCTCACACTCACAGATTATTTGCCGATTTTCCAGAATTCGGAGTGGGATTTGAACTCAGATATTAATGTTGGAAACACAGAAGATGTTAGTTCCACAATTGATAGAGTTTCTGGCAACAGGCAAGATGCCTGTTCTACAATTGATGGGGTTTCTGGAGAAACACAAAATGTTTGTTCCACAATTGATGGGGTTTCTGGCAACAGGCAAGATGCCTGTTCCACAATTGATGGAGTTTCTGGCAGGGTTGACTCAAAACTGCTGCAAATTGCGGCGGCGGTGGAAAGGGGCGCTTGTCATCCCATCGCCGCAGCGATTTTGCTGGAAGCTCAACAGCAAGGTTTGCCGCTGCTAGCTGCTGAGGATTTCTGCACGGAACCGGGATTCGGGGTTTCTGCTTTGGTGGAGGGCCGGCGGGTGTTCGCGGGGAATGCCGAGTGGATGAAGGAGCAGGGGGTCGCTGTGGCTGCGGAACTTTTGGGGTCTTTGGAAGGCAAAACGGCGGTTTACGTGGCTTCTGGGGGCGTTTTGCTGGGGGTAATCGGGCTAAAAGATAGTCTGAGGCCGGATGCTAAGGCGGCGGTGGAACGTTTGCGGGGCATGGGATTGCGGGTGATGATGCTGACGGGAGATACAGCGTCGGCGGCGGCGGCGACGGCGCAGCAGCTAGATTTGGCGGCGGCTGATGTTTTGGCCGAGGTGCGGCCGGAGGGTAAGGCTCGGGCGATCGCGACTTTGCAAGCCCAAGGCTGTAAAGTTGCTGTGGTGGGGGATGGTATCAATGACGCCCCGGCTTTGGCTCAAGCTGATGTCGGTATCGGTTTGCACTGCGGCACGGATGTGGCAGTTGAGACTGCTCAAATTGTGCTGATGCGAAATGCTTTGATGGATGTTGTTGAGTCGATCGAGCTGGGACGGGCTACTTTCAACAAGATTCGCCAAAATTTATTTTGGGCTTTTGGTTACAATACTCTGGGAATTCCGATCGCAGCGGGTATCTTGCTGCCTGCAACCGGAATTCTACTCAGTCCTGCGGCGGCCGGTGCATTTATGGCGTTTAGTTCTGTTAGCGTTGTGACAAATTCTTTGCTGCTGCGACGGGGATTTCGAGCTTAAATGTATGGATGACAGATAAAAGTCGGAGGTCATCGGTCATTAGTTAGGAATTAATGACTTATGACCTCATCCCAAGAGGGTGACAAACCCCTCACACCAGAAGTCGAGAGCCAAGAAGTTTCGACGTTAGTTAGAACCCCCTGATTCATCTGTAGAGTCAATCGAAAATCTCACACCTCAAATTGACTGACTGATGGCTAAAGTGCCATACTTTCCAAGAGCCGCCAATTATTGTTGTTCATAACTGAACGACTGACTCGCTCGAACATTTGACGGCAGTGATTGTTGGTTTGCAGGGGCAGTTCCTCGTTTTTAATCACGAAGTTCATGCGAACCTCTGAGTCGCTGGCCGTGTTTTTCTCGATTAGGACTTCTGCGGTGACAAGTTTGGGAATCGAAACTTGACCGGGAATTTCGCGAGCCATGAGGGAATCTCCTGTATTGTAGATAATATCAAGATTGCATGACTCTAAAATTTCAATCAGGGACTGACGGAGACGGTCGATCGGAACGGCAACGATAAAAAAACCAGTATAGCGAGCCATAGATAACTCCAGCCGTGAGGCATTTAGACTTTATTATCATACCGAACCTAGAACAGATGCACAGAACAATATGGATTTATTTTATTCAGGTGGAAAGTTAGGGCAATGAAAGGCAAACTTATCGTGTTTGAGGGGGTTGAAGGTGCGGGTAAAACTACGCAAATGCAGCGGTTGATACATTTGCTGCAAGCAACTTGCTTTCTGAAAGTCCCGTTGGTGGCTACTCGCGAACCGGGGGGTACGGAGTTGGGAAGGGGACTGCGACATTTGCTGCTGAAACAAGATGCGGGCGAATCTGTATCCGATCGAGCAGAATTATTCATGTACGCGGCCGATCGCGCTCAGCACGTCGAAACTTTTCTTAAACCCGAGTTATTGAAGGGAACAATTGTTTTGTGCGATCGCTTTACTGATTCTACGATTGCTTATCAGGGCTACGGCCGCGGTCTTAACTTAAATTTAATTAAGCAGTTAAATGACATTGCCACCGGCGGCTTGCAAAGCGATCTGACTTTGTGGCTGGATATTAATGTGGAGGCGGGTTTGGTGAGGGTAAGAGATCGGGGAGGGCGCGATCGGATCGAGCAAGCTGATTTGGAGTTTCACCGCCTTGTACAGCAAGGTTTTGCGGACTTAGCCCGGGAAAATAAATCTCGAATTGTGCGGATAAATGCCGATCGTACCGAATATGAGGTCGCTCAGGAAATTCAAGCTATCGTAACTCGCAAGTTAGAAGATTGGGGATATTCAAATAATATCAATTCTGAAAAATAGGGTGACATAATCTATAGGGACACGGCAATGCCGTGTCCGGCTCCGGGAATTTACAATTTAACATTCTTAACTCAAAACAATTATTTAGCAGTCCGTTAAAACACAATAATGTTTTGATATTATTAACCAACATGGATTATTTTACATCATTAATCGGACAACAACGAGCCGTAGAATTACTAACCCAAGCAGTCGAGCGAAACCGAATTGCTCCCGGTTATTTATTTATCGGCTCTAACGGTATCGGCAAAAGTTTAGCAGCGAGGTGTTTCATTGAGCTTTTATTCTCAGCCAATCTTCCCGAAACCAGACTAATCACCGCCGTGCAAAATCGCGTGCGGCAGCGAAATCATCCAGACTTGCTCTGGGTAGAACCAACTTACATGAACCAAGGCAAACGGCTTTCGACAAAAGAAGCAGAAGAAGCCGGTTTAAAGCGGAAAGCACCGCCACAAATTCGCTTAGAACAAGTTAGAGAAATCGGTGAATTTCTGAGCAGGCCGCCCCTAGAAGCTGCGCGTTCAGTCGTAGTTTTGGAACAGGCAGAAACAATGGGCGAGGGAGCAGCTAACGGCTTGTTGAAAACCTTAGAAGAACCTGGAAAAGCAGCGCTCATTTTAATTGCTCCGACTGTGGAAGCTTTGCTGCCTACTTTGATTTCCCGCTGTCAAAAAATCCAGTTTTCTCGGTTGAATCCCGAAGCAATGGCACAAGTTTTGCAGCAAGCGGGATTCGGGGAGATTTTGTCACATTCCGAGGTAATGGGGATGGCTCAGGGAAGTCCGGGGGAAGCAATTGCTATTTGGCAGCAACTGCAATCAATACCCGATGATTTGCTGCAAAAGGTGAAGCAGTTGCCTCAAAATCTGCGCTCTGCTTTGGAATTGGCCAAGGAAATTGATAAAACTTTAGATACTGAATCTCAGTTGTGGTTGATCGATTATTTACAGCACTGTTACTGGCAGCAATTTTTAGCAGGGGGAATTAGCCGATCGCCCTTAGAGCCCTTGGAAAAAGCGCGGCAATATTTGCTAAACTACGTGCAGCCGCGATTGGTCTGGGAATGCACGCTAATGGGAATCTGTCAAGCATAATAAGAGTGCCAAGTTTTATCCCAATACGATGAGTCACACAATGGAAAAAGCCACATTTGCAGCCGGTTGTTTTTGGAGAGTCGAACACAAATTTCGCGCCGTTGCGGGTGTCGTCTCAACTGCGGCGGGCTACACAGGAGGTCACTGGCCGAATCCCTGCTACCTGGATGTTTGCGCCCGAGTCACCGGTCATGCTGAATCAGTGCTGCTAGAGTACGATCGATCGCAAATCAGTTACGAAACACTGCTAGATGTATTCTGGAACTGTCACGATCCTACCCAAATCAATCGCCAAGGCCCCGACAGAGGCGAACAGTACAGGTCTGTGATTTTTTATCACAATTGGGAACAAGAAAAAGCGGCTCGCGCCTCCAAACAAAAATTGCAAACTTCCGGTAAATACGACAAAGATATTGCCACCGAAATCAAACCTGCTGGTGAGTTTTATATGGCAGAGGATTACCACCAGCAGTATATTGAGAAGAAGCGCCAGCCCTCCCCGTAGCCCAGTTTATTTGCACGTCGAACCACAAGAATAAAATTGGTTCGCAGCATCGGACTTCAGTCCTCAGATCACATCCGGTAGCATCGGAATTAATATTACCCACAGTCAGGACCCGGCACTGCCGTCTCCCTAAAATTAATCGGGCGATAGTTAAATCTCTGGCGAGCGTGATGGATTGTTTTGGCGTAGGGAAACGGCATTGCCGTGTCCGACCTGGCCTATCATGTATGATTGCAACCGGAATGGATATAATATCAAATCCGGTAGCCTCGGAATTATTAATATTACTCACAGCTTTCGACACCGCGAGTGCCTAAGTCCCTACAATTAATCATGGTAGGGACTTAGGCACTCGCGGTCTCCTCTATATCATTCCGGTGTTACCGGAATTGATATAACTACAAACCGGATAACCGTTATTTTACCAGAATAAATATCAGAATAAAGTCTCTCAAAAAAAATCCCTAAACAAAAAGCGCCCCTATTTCTAGGAGCGCTTTTTGTTTATCTCAAGCTAAAACTTAGCCGTTGATGGAAGGAGCAACCATTGCTACAGGAGTTGTCTCACCAGCAGCCAAGTCAAGCGGGAAGTTGTGAGCGTTGCGCTCGTGCATTACTTCCATACCCAAGTTAGCGCGGTTGATAACATCAGCCCAAGTATTGATGACGCGACCTTGCGAGTCGATAATCGATTGGTTGAAGTTGAAACCGTTCAAGTTGAAAGCCATCGTGGAAAT
>NZ_JAUBPE010000048.1:38617-57349 GCF_036700565.1 Microcoleus pseudofavosus SVA1_A4 | reverse complement strand
TTCTTGCACCCTTACTACTTTTTTGGTCGGAAAACCCATACACTGTTTACTTTTCTCACTGATTCAGCAAGCCCTACTTATTAGCTATACCACATGGTACAGAAATCGTCCATCGGAAGGCACAAAATTTTAGATATGAAACTTTACTTATTGATAGCAGGAGTCACCTACATCTCACCATCCATTCAAATTATCCCATAGGTAAGGTGCGCAATGCGCACCCTAGAACTAAAGTTATTGCTTAAGTCCTAAACTTGCAATTTTCAGTCGCCGAAATTTCACTCGCAAACCGTCGCGAGGATGAGGAGTCGGTACTGCGATCAAATGCAAATCTTGATCCGGTAAAAGCTCCCATTCAAACTCCCGAACAATCTTTGCCGCAAACAACTTCATTTCTAATCGGGCAAATTCTTTGCCCAAACATTCTCGCAAACCTCCGCCAAATGGCACGTAACTGAACGGTTTAGCCGATCGCTCGGAGTTAAATCGATCGGGGTCGAATCGATCGGGTTCGGGATAAACTGCGCTATCCTGATGCGTCTGATTGATTTCATAAAGCACGCTCCAACCCTTGGGAATTTCGTAGCCGCCGAACTCGCAAGCATTAATTACCTGCCGAAAACCGCCTCCCACCGGCGGAACTAAACGCAGCACTTCTCGCATAACCTGTTCTAAATAAGTCATTTGTTTGAGCTGTTCCAAGGTTAGCGGTTCAGTTGCGGGGAACTGCTGCTGTTCGGCCCGCACTTTTGCCATCACATCGGGATTTTGAGCTAGGAGAAGACAAAAAGAGGCGATCGCCGAAGTTAAAGTTTCGTGTCCCGCAAACAGCAGCAACAGCAATTGATCTTTTAACTCCTCCAAACTCAAACTATTTCCCTCGTCATCGCGAGCCGAAATCAGCAAACTCAAAGCATCATTGCCGCTAGGGGTTCCTTGTTGGCGATCGCGAATAATCTTTTCAAGTTCTGCCAACAGCAGCTTCCGGCACTTTTTCGCCTTG
Source organism: Microcoleus pseudofavosus SVA1_A4 (assembly GCF_036700565.1). NCBI lineage: Bacteria > Bacillati > Cyanobacteriota > Cyanophyceae > Oscillatoriales > Microcoleaceae > Microcoleus > Microcoleus pseudofavosus. The sequence continues at coordinate 56,346 of NZ_JAUBPE010000048.1, read as the reverse complement.
CCAAACTGACTCCAAGGCACATCTAAAGGAATCGAAAATAAACCATTGCACCAAGTTTCAAAATAATATCCTAGCGCCGTTTCAGAACCCTTATCAATCCCTACTAACAACTTACCCGCAACATCAAAAGTATAATTTCTCAGTTCTGGATACCAAGTAAGTGTCTCCATTTTGGCCCATCTTTGCAAATAGCGCTGAGTGATATCTTCCATCGCTTCCATGTAGCCGGCCAAAGCTCGCGGCCCAAATGCTTGGTACAGCAACTTGCGCCGATTTTGGTGGTCAGCACCCGTTTGCAACGCCAATGAAAGCGGCCCTAAAAGCGCTTTCGTGCTGGGAGGCCAACTCACAACAAAATACTGGTTTTCATTGCTTAAAACAAACAAATTCGCCTCCGGGCCGCACACAAACACGGTAGGCTGTCCGAAAATGCTGCTTTTGAAAATGGGCCCGTACTGCTGGTGGCGTTTTTTGGCGAATTGGGAATCTAGCAAAAAGTTGAGGGTATCGCCAATTAGCGGCAAACCGAAACTGCCGGGAGGTAATGCCATTTTAGATTTTAGGTTTTGGGTTTGAGGAATTGGTTATTGGCTATTATAACCAATTTGGCTGTACGGACACGGCAGTGCCGTGTCCCTACCGGACATCTGTACTTCACTCAACTGAGAAATGCTACGATCGCCAATAACAAATAACAAATAACAAACAACAAACAACAAACAACAAATAACTAATGACTAATGACTAATGACTAATAATTGGAATCTTGATCGTAAATTCAGAGCCTTTCCCCACCACGGAGAAACACTGGATTTCACCTTTATGTTTTTCGACAATAATTGAATGGGAAATCGCTAAACCCATCCCCGTCCCCGAACCGATCGGTTTTGTAGTATAGAAGGGGTCAAATATCCGCTGCTGGACTCGATCGGTGATACCTGCACCGTTATCAGCAATTTTAATCACAGCGAGAGTACCTTCTACCTCTGTACGAATGCGGATAATTCCCGGATTTTCGAGCGGTTCTTGTAAAACGTCAATAGCGTTAGCGATAATATTCATAAACACCTGATTCAACAGTCCGGCGTAGCACTCTACCAGCGGCAATTGTCCGTATTCTTTAACGACTTTAATTGCGGGGCGATGGTACTCCGTACCTGCTACGCTAACGGGCTGAACTTTCAGACGGTGTTCTAAAATCATCAATGTGCTGTCGATTCCTTCGTGAATGTTAACATCTTTCATGTCGGATTCATCGAGGCGAGAGAAATTCCGCAAACTCCGCACGATATCCCGAATCCGAGTGGCTCCCACCTGCATCGAAGACAGCATTTTCGGCAAGTCGTCTAACAAGAAATCCAGCTCTAAAACCTCTATTTCCTCCTGAATCGCTGGAGAAGGTTCCGGGTATTCATCTCGATACATTTGCACCAGTTTCATCAGGTTTGTGGTGTATTCTTCTGTGTAGGTAAGATTGCCGAAAATAAAGCTGACTGGGTTATTGATTTCGTGGGCAATTCCTGCTACCATCTGACCGAGACTCGACATTTTTTCTGCCTGCACGAGCTGGGTTTGAGCTTGCTGGAGTTCGCATAGAGTTACTTCGAGTTTAGCAGCTTGTTCTTGCGCTATCCGGGCTGAATCGACGCTTTGAGTGTAAAGTTCCGCTTGATTAATGGCGATCGCCAATTGATTGCCCACCGCCACTAACAGTTCTACTTCCTCACCGCTCCAACACCGCACACCGCTAGAAGTGCTACAGCAAATTAGCCCGATTTTACCAGTAGATGTCTGAACGGGAATGTCCAGCAGAGAATTGAATCCTATAGAGTTGAAGAATTCCCGCTCGACTGGATCGGTAACAGTCTCAAAATCATCGACCCGAATTATTTCCAAATTGGCAATCTGCTCGGCATAATTACCAGTTGCATCAGTAGGAAATAAGCCCAACAGCGAAGGCAAATCAGCATTTTTCGCCTCGTACTGCACAGCCCAAACTGGCGGCGAGGCGTCAGGTAAATACCAAATAAACAGACAGCGATCGAGTTGCAGCAAGTCGCGAATCTGCTCCACAGTTGTCGCCAAAATAGTATCTAAATCCAGAGATTCGCGGATATTGCTAGCTAGTTGATTCAGCAGCGCTTCCTGCTCCGCTAATTTGCGAAATCTCGCTTCTGACTTTTGCAACTGTCTTTGAGATTCTTTTTGTTTTGTAACGTCCAAACCCAAACCGATTAAGCCGATCGCGTTACCGCAATCATCTTTGACCTGAGTTTTAATTATCTCCAACTGGTGATACTCGCCATCAGCCAACTGGAGCAATTCTTCAGAATAACAGGGAGTATCTTGGCTCCATGCTTGCGCGTCAGATGCCATAGAGTTAGCAGATGCTTCTAATCCCAAAACTTCGGAATAGTGAGAGACTGCTAAAAATTCATCTTCGGATACAGCCACATCTTCGCAGAAAGTTTTGTTGACTAATAACATCCGCCCGCTAGGATTTGCCATCCACACCCAGATCGGAGCGTTGTCAATAATTGTCCTCATAGTTTGCTTTTGGGCGGCGAGAGCCATTTCTGTTTGTTTGCGCTTGATTCCCAAGGCGATCGAATCGGCAGTTGAAGCCAAAGCAACCAGCGTTGATTCCTTCAACTCCTGGCGAGCAAACATCGCGATTACTCCCAGCAACTGATTGTCAACAATTAGCGGATATCCAGCAAAAGCTACCATTCCTTCTCGTTTCGCCCATTCTTTGTCGCTGACTCTGGGATCTTCTTCCACAGAATTAGTGATGTGAGGTTTTTGCTCTCGGGCGATTAAACCAATCTTGAACTCGCCGACAGCAATGCGGCTGTGAGCGCCGTCAATGTGAGTATACATCCCCCCGCTTGCTTGCAGCTCCAATACATTTCCCTGTTCGTTCAGCGTCCAAATCCGAGCAAACGCAGCATCCCAATGGCGCACCACTACATCGGTGCATTTTTGCAAAGTTGCAGGCAAAGTCTGGTTTTGAGTTAGAGCAATTCCCACATCTGCTGTGAATGAAGAAATTTTCAATTGTTCTGCTAAAGCTTGTTCTGCTATTTTGCGCTCTGTAATGTCCGTAGCAGCACCGAGACGCTGGTGAATTTTTCCATCCTCTGTTCTGCTAAATACAACATTCCGGCCGACTAACCAGTGCCAACAATTCTGTCGATCGCGCAGCCGATATTCGTACTCAACAACCTCGCCGTCGGGAGCATTTTCTAATTGCTGCAAATATTCGGGATATTTAGCTAAATCATCAGGGTGGATAATGGTAGATAACAGACTGCTGCCCATTTGTTCAACTTCTTCGGCCGTATAGCCGAGGGTGTCAGTGATTTTACGGTTGCTGTAGACATTTCGCTGCTCAGTTTCGTCGTAAACATAGAGAAGATTCGGACTGGTATTGGCAATGCGCTCAACAAAATGCTGGCTGGCTTGCAGCGCTGCTTCTGCAAGTTTTCGATCGGTAATGTCCATAGAATTGCCAATCAGGCGGTAGATTCTGCCAGAGGCATCGCGCAGTGGCGTCAGAGTTACCATAAACCAATGTTCTACACCTTCCAACTCGGTCTTGTTTTCGTAACAAATCGAGCTGCCTGCTGCCAAACAATCGTCGTATCTTTGCCGAATATCTGCTGCTACTGCCGGGGGAAAAACCTCTTCTGGAGTTTTGCCTTGGACATCGGCGATTAAAAAGCCTGTAGAGGCTTCTGTAGCAGTATTCCAGCCTTTGTAGCGCAACTCTCCGTCGGCGGTGACATCTACCACGAAAATAGCTTGATTAGAGCCGTTATAGATGCTGTTTAAAAATTCTTCTTGTTCGCGCAATTGGATTTCGGCTTTTTTGCGTTCTGTAATGTCGCTGCAACTGCCGACAACGCGATAAATTTTGCCCGATCCGTCCCGCAGCGGAGTCAGAGTTACGATCGACCAGATTTCTCTAGCGTCAAAAGTAGCGGGATATTCGCGGGAAATCGAGCTGCCTCTTTCCAAACAGTCGATCAAATTCTGCCGGAACGTTGCTGCTGTAAATGGATCGAAAAGTTGTTCGGGAGTTTTGCCGCGCCCGAATTCGCTGCTGATGCCGCCGAATAAGTCGGCTACTGGGTTCCAACCGACGTAGCGAAATTCTCCGTCGGCGCCGATATCTATTACGAAAATGCTGTAGTCTACGCCGTCGTAAATGCTGCGCAAAAATTCTTTTTGCTGCTGCATTTCTTCTTCTGTGATTTTGCGATCGGTAATATCGGAGTGCGCTCCCACCCACTCACGAACGCTGCCATCTGCGTTCAATACGGGCACACCGCGCACGCTCATGTACCTGTACTCGCCGTCGTGCCTACGCAAGCGGTGTTCTACTTGGTATGAAGTGCGGTTGGCAACTGCATCAGACCAAATCTTTGCAGTATGTTTTCTATCATCTGGATGGATAGCATTTAGCCACCCCCATCCTTTAAGTTCGCTGTAAATCTGTCCCGTAAATGCACTCCATCCTGGTTGTTCGGTGACAAATTCGCCTTCGGCTTTACTATCCCAAACAATTTGGGATGTGGCTTCAATTAAGCAGCGGTAGCGTTCCTCGCTTTCTTGTAGAGCTTTTTCTGTGCGTTTGCGATCGGTAATTTCGCGAGCAACTCCAACTACGCCCGTGATGTTTCCGGCTCGATCGCGCAAAGGACTTTTGGTAGAAAGAAATGTCAGGATGTTGCCCTCGCTATCTTTTGCTACTTCCTCGATCTTTTCCTCAATACCAGCTTGCCAGATCCGGCGGTCATTTTCCACAAGCATCTCTGCAATATCCGGCGGAAATAATTCTGCATCTTTTTTGCCAATAATTTCTGATTTTGGCAAGCCAATAATGGCCGCAGCCTTAGAATTGACCAATATGTGGTGGCCCTGAGTATCTTTGACAAAAATGCTGTCGCCTGTACTTTCAATGATGCTTTCAAAGAGGATGTTTCTCTCTAGTAGCGCTGCTTCTATTTCTTTGCGATCGCTGATGTCGCGAGATATGGCAACTACGCCGACAATATTTTCCTGAGAGTCACGCCAAGGGTATTTCGCTGTTATAAACGTTCGCATAGCCCCGTTTTTTGGTATATCTTCTTCATAAGTCAAACATTCTCCGGCTGTCGTCACTCTGCGGTCTACTGCGATAATTTGACTGGCTATTTCAGCAGGAAATAATCCTGCATCATCTTTGCCTATAATTTCCTCGATCGGTTTTCCCAAAAATTGAGCTACCGCAGAATTAGCGATTATATAGCGGCCTTGAATATCCTTGACAAAAATGATATCCGGCGTGCTTTCAATCACAGAATGCAAGATAGAATTGGTGTACCGGAGCGACTCTTGGGTGCGTTGGCGATCGGTAACGTCGCGGCCGACACCATAAATCAATTCTTCCTCGCAGACAGCGTTAGCATTCCAGGCTATCCACTTGTAAGATTCGTTGCGACACCGCCAGCGGTTTTCAAACCCAACGGTATTGTTGCCTGTAGCAATGCTTTCAGCTTGTTTTAGGGTAGCTTGGCGATCGTCTGGATGCACGAATTCAATGAAGAGTTTGCCCACCATTTCGGCTGGGGAATAGCCGAGGATTTTTTCTGCTGCTGGGTTGATGCGTTTGAGATAACCGTCAAAACCAATGACGCACAGCATATCTGGCGAGAGACTAAAAAAGCGATCGCCCTCGTCGGGTTTGCTGGATGGGCGATCGTTTTGGGCTGCGACAGTAGAGGCGTTTGAACACGCCGATACCGCCGCCAAAAAGACAATATTTGCTATTCCCAAAAATCCCAAGGCGAGTTGGCGATGGTACAACTGATCGCGGCTGCCAGCTACCAGCAACCCGTTTAAGACAAGCAGTACAACTATCAAAATTGAGAATAAAGTGCCAGGGGCGATCGTCGCTAGGCTAATTTTTTTTTCATACTGCTTGCTGCCTTCTGCCTTTTCTATTCTGGTGACTGCTGGCGTGAATTTTCTCAACAACAGTCGCAGTAAGTTCGATAATTTAGTGCTGTTTGATTCTTCGATATGAACAGAAGATTTCATTTTTTTACTCTTGATTCCCTTTTGGTTTTGGTGAGTCACAATTACAATAAAGATTTTTAATTTTTGTAAAACTTTCCTAGCTTGCGGAATCTATCATTTTAAAAGTTGCGTAAATCTACGCAACTCGGTCAGAAAATTAAGTGTATTTACGGAATTAGCGAGCAATCTCTTTTTAGCTAGGGTGCGCCTTTTCTACTTTTTTCCACCACTCATAGAGAGAGTTTATCTATAATACTACGCTACATATTGCTGTTAGTCATTGGACATTTGGCCTAATCTAGCTAATCCTGGACGCAGAGCCTAATTATGTATGCTGCGCATGAAGCTGCTTACCGCGTTAGAGTAGCGTATTATACCACTTTTTGCGTCCGGGAATGACCGGGTTTGATGTACGAAAATACTGCGTGGAGATCCCTGGCTGTGGGTTAAACAGCCCGGAATATTAGTCAAGTTCAAACAGGTTGAATTTGAGGATAAATAAATTATGAATTTAAAATAAAGATAAACTGGTGATTTGTGAAGATAAAATGAAATTTTATTGGTAGCAGTTTTTAGTTGTACGAGATGTTCGCGGGTAATTGGTAATTGGTAATTCGGAATTTTCCGAGTGCAGGGATCTGCTTTGCATCGCGAGCGTCACGTGAGCGCACTCGATATTATTCGGATGTAACTGGATGAGATGATATGAAATCCGGTAGCATCGGAATTATAGCATTTCTCAGATAGATGAGGTATGTAATAAGGCTTGAAAGTCCCGATATTCAGGGAATCTCGTGTACCTCATCTTTTTAAGAAAGGCTATATGTAGTGCGAGCATCCCCGCTCGCGAGCCACGCCGCGAGCGGGGACGCTCGCACTGACATTATCCAAATATATTATTCGGATGTAACTGGATGAGATGACTCCTCATAAAACTATGAGGACTAAAGTCCTTACTACAAACCGATAAGGCTTAATTTAAAGGACTAGATATCAACGTGTTTCGATTCATCCGCAGGCGATAGGGGCAAAGGCGGCACACCGCCCAAAGCAGATCCGCGACCTAGTTGCTGTTGCCGAATTCGCTCCAAATTCCCCGCAGGAATAGAAGCTATAAGTTGCCGCGTGTAAGCTTGCTGCGGCTGGCGGTAAATGCGCTCGGCAGTGCCAATTTCCTCGATTTTACCTTTGTTCATGACGATCGCGCGATCGCTCATAAACTTGACCACGCTCAAATCGTGAGAAATAAAAATATAAGTCAGTCCAAACTCTGTTTGCAACTCCTTCAGCAAATTTAAAACCTGCGCCTGCACCGACACATCCAATGCCGAAACCGACTCATCGCAAATAATAAACTTAGGATTCAAAGCCAAAGCTCTAGCAATACAAATTCGCTGCCGCTGCCCGCCAGAAAACTCGTGAGGGTAGCGCCGCATGAAATCGGGATTTAAACCCACTCTCTCCAACAAATAAGCCGCGCGATCGCGCTGTTCTTTCTGGTTCTTACCAAAGCGGTGAATCACCATCGGTTCCATCACCGCATCCCCAACATTTAGGCGCGGATCGAGAGAACTAAAAGGGTCTTGAAAAATAATTTGCAGATCGCGCCGCAGCCACCGCAATTTGCGATCGTACTCTTTTTGCATCCGATAATTAGCCATCCACTGCGATGCCGAACTACTTCTGGCAGGAGGCGTAATTTCTTGACCTTCAAAAAATACTTTACCGCTGGCGATCGGAATTAATTGCAGCAAAGCTCTTGCCAAAGTTGATTTGCCGCAGCCAGATTCGCCCACCAAACCCAAAGTTTCGCCCGGGTAAACTTCAAAAGAAATATCGTTTACCGCCATAAACAAGCGTTTAGTTTCGCCAAACATTCCCTGCACCGGAAAACCGACTCGCAAGTTATTAACAGCTAGCAAAGGGCCGGAAATATGCGGCAGTCGAGGCGGTTTTCCTGTTGCAAAAGCGGGATTTCCCCCGCTGCTGTCGCCGTCTAAATCGATATTTTTCTCGACAATTACCAATTCGCCGCTAGCAGTTGTGGTGACATCCATAAAATCGGAAACTGTCGGCAAGCGGCGCAGTTGCCGATCGAGAGTTGGGCGGCAAGCTAACAGACCTTTTGTGTAAGGATGTTGGGGATTGCTGAAAATTTGTTCGATCGCACCGCACTCAACAATCTTGCCTCGGTACATCACCGCCACGGTATCGCCAATTTCAGCAATGACGCCCAAATCGTGGGTAATAAAAATCATTGCCATGCCTCTAGAGTCCCGCAACTCGCGCAGCAAAGCTAAGATTGTTGCCTGCACGGTTACGTCTAAAGCCGTGGTCGGTTCGTCAGCAATTAATAAAGTTGGATTGCAAGAAATGGCCATTGCAATCATCACGCGCTGGATTTGACCGCCTGAGAGTTCGTGGGGGTAGCGATCGAGCATAGCTTGTTTTTGGCCGTTGACGAGCTGCATCAAATCGCGATCGTCATCCATAACTGCTTGATTTCCCGCAGCAGCCCGGGAGTGCTCTTGCTGCAAAGCCAAACACCGCTGCCCGATCTCATCGTCGCCCGGTAGCAGCTTCACCTCTTGCAGCAGAGAAGCAGCTTTGCGCCGCGCTTCTGTCTGCGACACCTTTTGGTGCAAACAAATGGCTTCTGTGAGTTGAAATCCGATCGTATAAACGGGATTGAGCGAACTCATCGGCTCTTGAAAAATCGTCGCAATCTGGCTGCCCCGGTATGTTTGTTTTTCCCTATCCGGCATTTCCAGCAGATTCACAGGCCCATTGCTAGCGCCGTCTTTTGTCGGAGAAAACCAAATTTCGCCATCGATTTTCGTTGACGAACTCGACAGCAAACCCATCACAGCCAGGGATGTTACCGATTTTCCAGACCCCGACTCTCCCACAATTCCCAGAGTTCGCCCTCGCTTCACCTCAAAGGAAATGCCGTCAACAGCTTTGACTGTTGCAGACGCATCGCCTGCGTCCGCAGATTGAAATTCAACCCGCAGGTTGCGAACTTCTAGGACGGTTTCACTCATGGAGGTCTACGGCAAAAATTAAAGGGAGATTAAGTGGATTGTAGCAGGGCCTGATGAAGGCAGAAGGCACGGGGAAAGTTTTAAGATTGCTTCGTTCCTCGCAACGCTTCGCGGTTTTGAATTTTAAAGTTTAAATTCTTTAACTTAAAACTCAAAACTCAGAACTACTGGAGTGCCTTCTGCCTGCGAGTAATATCAAATCCGGCAGCATCGGAATTATGTAGTGCGAGCGTCTCGCTCGCGATCTATAGTCGCGAGCGAGACGCTCGCACGCTATATCATCCAAATATATTATTCCGATGCAACCGGAAATGATATAATTTTCCTCAAAAACCGATGACCTGAGTGTCAGCAGGCAGTGCAGTGGCCTCGGAGACCTTTTTAAACACAGTTGCCTGATCGTTTAAGGAATTAGGTCTCGCCTGTCCGGGATTGGTGCCTTGCAACTGAAGGCGCATTTGACCTTCGGGAGTCAACTCAAAAACAGTCTGAACGGTTTCTGTGCTGCTGAGGCCGACATCAAGGTGCATCGGTTTTTCACCGAGATTAACTTTGTACCTCATTTCTTTGGCGCGGGCAGCTCCGTCGGGGCCTTTAGCCATGAGAAACAGTTTGCCTTCAGGCGCAAAGACGAAGGTGAAAGACTGACCGGAAGGGACTGTGCCTTGCCATTGGCCTAAGAGTTGCTGGTCGATGTTGCTAGCGGCCGGGGCTGCTGTTTCTTGGGCAATTGTTGGTGCTGCTGCCGATGCGGGGCCGAGTGAGGCGTTGAAGCTGGCGAGGATGCCGAAGCAAAGGCTACCTGCGATCGCTTTGCCAATCATTTTTGAATTAGACATGAGACCGATATCAAAATTAGTTATTTGTTTTGTACACTGTAGCGGTAAAAACGTAAATTGTTTAGTTTTAATCTCTTTTGGGCACGGAAATACATTTAGTCAAATTGAATACCAACCGCTTTAATTTGGGGCATCTGCCGAAAAAGTCGATCGCCCCAAATCTGCTCGCTACCGATTTTGTGGCGCTGTTTGCTGTAGCCTCAGCAATCGCTTTTTTTCCGAAAGCAATCGCTGAGACTGTTTTGCGTTGAGAATAATCAACGCAAAACAGTCTCAGCGCTCAATTGCTTTCAAAAGTGCGATCAACTGTTTCTGTCTGAGATTCTGTCTGAGATTCTGGTAGAGATTCTGGCGTCGGTTCCTGTTGATTTTGCGATCGTTTCGTTCGCTGCAATGCCTCTGCGTAAGACCAAGCCACGCTCACAATAAAAGCTTTCGCCATACCGTCCAAATTTTCTGAATCCTCGTTTTCCGGCGCTTCAGCTTTTTGGTTGCCGTCGTTAGTCATGTTTTTATTTTCTCCGGGGCTGGTTTTTCTAGCGACTTGTTGCTGTGTGCGATCGATACCCACAAACGATACCCACAAATTATGATTTTTATTGCACCCGCACCCTACTTATCTTTGAGGGTATGACCTCGATCACCGCAAATAATATCATAAATACGCTGATTCGATAACCGCATCAGAAACAAACCTTAACTTCGCTGGTTGCCCGCAACACTGACTCCTGCTGGAAAGTGCGCTTGTAAGTTTCGACAATTTCATTAATAGCTCGATTTTTGTCCGGGCTACTTTCATAAATTAAAATCACTATTTTAGAATTTTCTTTAATCAGAATTCCCGAACTGTTTAGAAACTGCCCAGAGCCGTTTAATACCGTTAGCCCGTCCCGAAAGCGAGGGGTAATAACTGCCTTGACAAACTCCTGCCATTCTGCTTCAGAAACAATCTCGCCTCCCGGTTTAGTTAAGCCAAAATACAGTTCATCTTTGAGGAAATTTGTTTGCTTGGCGTTAGTGTCCGAAGTTTCAGGAAGTTGAGCGCGGGCAATTGTCGCCGGACAAACAGGTAAGATAAACAGCAGACCGGTCAAGCAAAGACTGTTAAGATGTTTATTCATATATTGTTTTTAACCGCTGGTTACTTAAACTACCGGCAAACATAAGCTGTTCTACATTTAAATTGCATATTTCGGGCGGCGGAGCAACTTATATCAATTCCGGCTGCGCCGGAATGAGATAGAGGACACGGCAGTGCCGTTTCCCTACCGCGCGATCGATTGTAGGGACACGGCAGTGCCGTGTCCTGATTTCGGGTAAAATTAATTCCCATACAACCGGAATTGATATTACATCATTTAAAATAATTTAAAACTTAAATAAATCTAAAAAAATAGTGGAAGATGTGAGGTAAAATGCACATCTTGCACTATATTATGAACGGGATTTTCGGCCCTTGCCACAAAAAAAACTATTCCTAATCCTTTAATTCGCGGATACTTCTCTTAGCCGTGTCTTGGTACATTTCCCCAAATTCTTTCACAGCAGCTCCTGCCTCTTGCCCGATCTTCTGAGCTCGTTCGCCCGGAGCGTCCTTAGTTTCGCGAGCTTCTTGCCTCCATTCCCGGGTTGTTTGGGGTCTTTCGGGGTTGTTGAGATCGCCCTTCGATCCAACTTGCGTGCCGTAAGCTTTGCTATTGTCTCCAGCATTAACATTTGCCGTCAGCAGCATAAAACCGACTAGGACAACACTCAAAAAACTCTTCACTTGAAAGCCCTTAAGCAGGGAACTGATGCGAGCGATCGCTGTGGAAATCAAATTCATCTCGGTAATACTCCTAAGTTGATTGGTGATAAATTTCAACATTTTTAAATCTCATTGGCTTACTCCAAACTGAGCAGCTAACGCCAGAGAAAGCCAAATTAGCTTTACCTTGCCATTAACCACATAAATAGAGTTATAGGTTAGCGATAAAATCTGGTAAACACGCCACCTATGTGTCAGCCAATTAGCTTTTTCACACATAAACATCACGTTAACAGCAGCAAAATAGTTATACCTCTAACTAAAGTCATAACTTAGTTAGAAGCAAAAAACATATTTTTATACACATGGTTAGACTATTTTCAATCAATCATGCTATACAGGGCAAATTCTTATTGCAAGCGATCGCCAGTTTTCACATCAAACCAGTGCAGCAACTGAGGCGGAAAAACCAGCTCTACAATTTCGGAATTCCAGTGGCGGTCATTGGGCAGCAAAGCCCGCACCGTTACTGGCTCCAAACCTTTAACTCGGACGCTAACTAAATTTTGCATTCCCAAGTTTTCCACTAAATAAACCTCACCTTTAATTGCCTCTGGGGCCGCTATCTTGCCGGCCTCTGCATTTGCAAAACCGACGTGTTCCGGGCGAATTCCTAACACAATTTCTGGCGGCAGAGTCGGCATATTGGGGAGTGGAACTCCAAAATCACCTAACATCGCAAAATTGCCCTGGCATTTAAGCACTAGCAAATTCATTTGCGGGCTGCCCACAAAACCCGCTACAAACTGATTTGCAGGACGGGTATAAATTAAGTGTGGCGGATCTAGCTGCTGCACGCTACCGCTGTTGAGAACTGCGACTTTTGTAGAAAGCGTCATGGCTTCGGTTTGGTCGTGAGTAACGTACACTACAGGAGCTTTTTGGGATGCAAATAATTGTTTGAGTTCGGCCCTAACTTTTTCGCGCAATAATGCGTCGAGATTGCTCAAAGGTTCGTCGAGCAAAAATACTTCCGGTTGGCGCACTAATGCGCGGCCGAGGGCGACTCGCTGCCGCTGTCCGCCTGATAGTTTTCCGGGTTTGCGATCGACTAATTCTGTCAATCCGAGGGATGCTGCAACTTCCGTCACCAACCGGTTGATTTCGCTGGAGGAGATTTTGCGAAGTTTGAGGCTCGACGCCATATTCTCGTATACTGTCATGTGCGGGTAAAGCGCGTAACTTTGAAAAACCATTGCAATATCCCGATCGCCCGGTCTTAGATAAGTCACATTGCGATCGCCAATTCTAATCTCGCCTCTAGTCGGCTGTTCCAACCCTGCAATCAACCGCAGTGTCGTAGATTTGCCGCACCCCGACGGCCCCAGCAAAGTCAGAAACTCCCCTTCGCTGACATCCAAACTAATGTCTTTCACCGGCACATTTTTAGGGCTGTAGGTTTTATTGAGGTTTTTGAGTTGCAATTTTGCCATGATTTTTAAAGTGTTGACTGTTGACTGTTGACTGTTGACTGTTGACTGTGTTGTTTGACTCGTTCCCAGGCACAGTCTAGGAACCAGTTCAATCTAAAATCTAAAATCTAAAATCTAAAATCGATTTATCCTTTTACAGCCCCGGCTGTTAAACCTTGAACGATGCGCCGCTGGAATACTAAAACCAGAAAAACCAAGGGTAAGGTTCCCAAAACGGTGGCTGCGGCGATCGGCCCGTAAGGAATCTCAAAGACTGATGTGCCACTGAGTTGAGCCGTGGCGACGGGAATAGTTTTCAGAGATTCGCGAGTCATAAATGTTAGTGCAAATATAAACTCGTTCCAAGCTGAAATAAATGTCAAAATTCCAGTTGTGACTAACGCTGGAAATGTCATCGGCAGTACGATTTGCCACAGCATTTGGAAAGTGTTGTATCCGTCTACTTTAGCGGCATCTTCCAAATCTTTTGGCAATTGTTGAAAGAAACTCCGCATCACCAAAATAGTCAGCGGCAGATTGATAGCGGTGTAAGGAATAATTAATGCTAAATAATTATTGCCTAAGTTCAAAGCTTTGACAATTTCCAGCAGTCCCAAAAATAGCAGCACCGCCGGAAATAGCGTCACAATTGTCACAGTTGCTAGGATAATTTTCTCGCCCCACAGCCGCAACCTGGCTAAAGCGTAAGCTGCGGGAGCGCCTACTGCTAAACACAGCAATGTCGAACTTATCGAAACAAAAGCGCTATTTAAAATGTACAGTGCAAACGGACGGCGGCGGAACAAAGACAGGTAGTGATCGAAAGTAATTCGTTTGGGAATGTAGACGTTGGGAATCGCCGCAATATCCGCATTTACTTTGAAAGAAGTTAGCACCTGCCAGACGATGGGTGCGAGGAAATATGCGACAATTAATATCGCCGAAATTGGCAAGATTAATTGCCGGATGTCAAAGGTTTTTTTTGTGGGTTGTTCGCGGGCGATCGACATAATTTATACCAATGAGATAAAAGTGCAACTGTTGGTTATCTAAAATCTAAAATCCCAAATCTAAAATCGTTTTAGTTTCCTCCGGCTGCATTGATGCGGGCTCTCGATAACAGGTAAGCGGCGATCGCAACTGCTGCCACTAACAGCAAAAAAGTACACACCACCAAAGCCGCCCCGTAGCCAAAGTCTAAATACCTCATTACCGTGCTGTAAATGTAGATAGAAACCGTCTCCGTTGCCCCCGCCGGCCCCCCTCCCGTCATCACCTGAATCAAGTCGAAAATGCCGAAAGATTGGGCAAATCGAAACAGCAAGGCAATCACAATTTGGGGCATCAGGAGCGGCAAGGTAACTTGACGGAAACTCTGCCAGCTACTCGCCCCGTCAATGGCGTGTGCTTCGTACAAATCACTGGGAATTGATTGCAATCCCGCTAGCAAAAGCAAGCTGACAAAGGGCGTAGTTTTCCACACATCTGCTGTAATCACTGCCATCATTGCCAAAGTCGGATCTCCCAGCCAGCTAATGCTATTTTGAATCAATCCCAATCGCCTCAAAATGTCGTTAATTACGCCGTATTGGTCGTTAAAAATCCACGCCCAAGCTACACCCATTAATGCAGTCGGTAACGCCCAAGGTAGCAGGGAGATTGTCCGCACAATGCCGCGCCCTGTGAAAGATTGATTCAAGACTAAGGCAATGCCCATGCCGAGAATTAATTCCAGCACAACAGAGGCGACAGTAAATACTGTGGTGTTGCCTAAAGTCTGCCAGAAACGCCCGTCGCCTAACATTCGACTGTAGTTAGCAAAACCGGAAAAAATTAGTTTTAATTCAGTACCGAGGTTTTGGGTGAATAAACTCAGCCAAAAAGCGCGCAATATTGGGTAAGCAAATACTAGCATCAGAATTATCAAAGCTGGTGCTACTAATATCCATCCGGTTTTTTGTTCGCGCTGTCGCATCTTGTCTAATTGCATATTTTTCACCTTTAATTTATTTTTGGGCGGGCTAGAAGCCCAACCCCTACTCCCCACAATTGAATTAACTTTTTGTGGAACAGGCATCTTGCCTGTTCGGGCGGGCAAGATGCCCAACCCCTACTCCCCACAATAAAAAAATTAACTTTTTGTGGAACAGGCATCTTGCCTGTTCGGGCGGGCTAGAAAATTCACTCTTTGTGGAACAGGCATCTTGCCTGTTTAGGACTTACGAAGCTTGGGGTTGTTTCAAACTGCCTAATAAATTGCGCGTTTCGCTAGCTGCTGCTTTCATTGCTTGTTCTGCACTCATTCTCCCGGTAAAAGCTGAACTCAAATAGCGCTGCAAAATATCAGAAGCTTGAGCGTATTGTGCTATGGGGGGGCGCAAAGCTGGCCGTTCCACTACTTTTAGCAGTTGGGGATAGTGGGGATATTTGGCGACTATTTCTTTGTTGGTAAATAGGGATTTGTAACTGGGAACTAAACCTGTTTCTAAAATAAATTTGCGCTGGGTTTCCTCGCTGGTAAGGTATTTAATTGCTTTCCACGCTTGTTCTGGATGTTTTGAGGTTTTGGCAATTCCCCAGCCCCAGCCGCCCAAGCAGGAACCGCCTGTTTTACCGATACTGCTGAGCATTGGCTCGATCGCAATTTTGCCTCTAACATTCGAGCCCTCGGCATTTGCCAGCTTCCAAACATACGGCCAGTTTCGCAAAAAAAGCGATCGCCCGTTTTGAAACAACAGCCGGGTTTCTTCTTCGCCGTAGGTGGTTACACCCGGAGGAGAAATGCCGGAGGCGATCGTATTTTTGAGAAATTCCACTGCTTTAATTGCCTCCGGTTTATCTAACCCAACTTCAAAAGTTTGAGGGTTAGCCCAGAAGCCGCCGAAACCGGAGAGAACCTCGACAAACATCGCAGATACTCCCTCGTATTGTTTGCCTTGCCACAGATAACCCCAAGTTGCTTTTCCCTGTTTCTGCAAGTTTTGAGAGATTTTTACCATCTCTTCAAAGGTTTTCGGCGCTGCGATTCCCGCTTGTTCTAAAATGTCTTTGCGGTAATAAAGCATTCCGGCATCGGAAGCGTGGGGAATTCGGTAAAGTTTGCCCTGATACCGCCCGCCTTCGACGTTACCTTGGATGAATTTTGATAGTTGTTCGGGGGAAATTCTGTCTGTCAAATCCCTTACCCAACCTGCGGCTGCAAATTTGGGAACCCAGACAATATCCATGTTGATGATGTCGTAGGGCGATTCGCCTAAAAGAAAGGCAGATGTGTAAAGATTTTCTATGAGGTTTGTGTCAGAAGGCCCTTCTATGAGGTTGATGCGAATGCCGGGGTTTTTCTGTTCAAATTCTTTGAAAAAGGGTTTCCAGTTAACAATGTCTTGGCTTTGCATCAACATCGTGAGCACGACTGGCTGTTGAGTCAGTGCCGGCAGGATAAATAAAAGCAAGACGGCGGCTAATGCGATCGCGAATAAGGCGAAAAGATGAGGCTTCTGCCTTCGTTGCGGCGGGGAATTTATTTTTTGCATTTGTTTTTGAGAAGTGGCGGTGCGATCGCCTTATTTCTCTCATAACTCGCTTTCTTTTGTTTCGCTGAATTTAGCGAGTTTGTGCAATAAAAATTTAAGTAAACTTTAGCTTACTTAATAATGCTTGAGTGAAAGTGCAAATTTTGATTTAACAAGCTCGCTAGCGAGTTAAGTAAACATCTATCCAGAGATAGATATTGAGATTATTGTCTAATATAGCAGTTGTCAATCGGATGAAACTCGCATCTTGCACCATTGTCAAGAACAGGCAAGATGCCTGTTCCACAATGAAATTGATCTCTTGTGGAACAGGCATCTTGCCTGTTTCTCAACAAGTAATTGAGAATTGTGCAATATCTCAGATGAAACAAAGTAGGGACTTATACCCAGCTTAAGTCCCTACAGATGTTCGCATACAATCTATATTTATCCCTACTTTTAAGAATTGGTATAACTTTTGCCGATCGCCCGATCCGCGATCTATTTTGCTATAAAAACCCGGTTTCTGAGTAAGTCCTAAATACAAAAAACACCGCTCCTCAAAACAGGAGAACGGTGTATAGGGGGTGTTATGGGTTGTTGTCTGGGATTAACCCTAACAAATCACGATCGGCTCAGGCTATGCCTTGTGATGGTTAAAAAATTGGCACAAACCTGTCGCGCGTGCCGGGATCGCGATCGACCATTGCCGTTACCCAAGCCATTCAACAACAGCATCTTCCTTGGTATTGGTGCGCCGTTCTGGGGTTTCGCGCTCGAATTTCATGTGGATAGCGCGGTTTTGTTCGCCGTCTGCGGCTACTGCAAAAATCGGATAGTCGATTAAGCCGTCTTGGAAGGACATTTGGAAGCGGAAAGTGCCGTCAGCATTGAGTTTAATCGGCTGTCCGCCTACGTAGACGGTGGCGTTGGGCTCCGTGGCGCCGTAGACGATCAGTTCGGCATCAGCAACTAACCAGAACTGGCGGGGGCGCATCGGGGCGGCGAAGCCAACTCCCGACATACCGACACCGGACATACCGACACCGGAC
>NZ_JAUBPE010000048.1:0-38517 GCF_036700565.1 Microcoleus pseudofavosus SVA1_A4 | reverse complement strand
ATGGTGAGGCCGGACATACCGACACCGGACATGGTGAGGCCGGACATACCGACACCGGACATGGTGAGGCCGGACATACCGACACCGGACATGGTGAGGCCGGACATGGCGGGAGCAGCCCACATTCCGACGCCGGAGGGGAACACGTAGGAACTGATAGCTTGTTCGTGGATGCCCACTTGCTGGATGGAACCGGCGACGTGCTGCATGGAACCGAAGATAGAACCCGCTACGCGCATCGCTTCTGCCGATTCTGCCATACCGAAGATTTGCTCGTAAATGGCGTTACCGTTGCTGTAAGTTGCGGAGGCTGTTGCTGCTGCCATTTTCTTGGCCGGAGTAACCAGTTCGGCGAAGGTTTGGCCGCGCAAGTCTTCTTCCCAGTCAAGGGTGATGAATTGATCTTCAATCCAGTCGCTGGGATAGATGGGCGGGACGCGGACTTGGGCCGATCGAGCTAATACCAGCCAGCGGCCGTCTGCACAGCGGTAGCCGATGTCGATCGCGTAGTCCCGATCGCTTACGGGGATTGGCACGTACCATTCGCGGGCTAGTTCGTCGCAGGGATATTCTTGAATGCTGTGCGGGCTTTGGCTGTCGAGGTTAACGTCTGTAACGTCGTAGATCCGCAGGGCGAGTTGCTGTCCTCCAAGGCGGCGCAATTCTTGTTTGCGATCGTTCGGAATATCCCAGTAAGTGTAGGCCCATTCTGGGTCGCGGGGCATCAAAACAACCCGACTTTCGCCGTAGCCGTTGGGCAAATCTGCTAAACCTTCATCTACAGACGACAAAGAACCGCCTGTTCTATCTTCTTGGCCGAGTTCAAATTTTGCTGCTTCCACTGCTTCTTGTGCCTCTAGTTTGCGAGATGGACTATACGAAAATTTGGTGCGCTGAATTTCTTGAATTGATGCCAGGAGTTGCGATTTCCGCATCCGGCTGTAGCGAGAGACTCCACATTCGCTAGCAACTCTGCGGAGTTGTCGCAAAGTCATCTCTTCTAATGGTGGGCGTTCTTTTGCCATGAGTTTGTTCTCCACTTATTTGGGATGGCGGGTTAGATTTTTTCTTTCAACACAAATGTGTTGATTTTTTGAGTTAGAAACTCTTTGTAAGTGCAAATATTATCGAGCTTCCAAATCTCTCCAACCTTTGAAGCCTTGCTTGTTTTTAGCTTGTCTTGTCCCCAATGCGACCGGGGGTTGTGACTTCTTGGCTTCTGCGCGCACCGTCCGATCTAAATAAAACTTTTCTGTCGATTCTTGATTGACAAGATCGATTTTGTAAGTGCGATCGGTGCTGCTAGCAACGCTGTGCTGGCAGCACGCGCGCTATTCGACTCCCAGAGCTGCTTAGCTCGATCGAAGCATTTCTTTGGGATCGCTTTGTCATGACTTAATGTTGCAGACAACTTGCGATCTGGTCAAGGGGTCTTTTGCCTCAATCATGGGTACTTATACGCATTTTCGTGATTTTGGGGATCAAAATGTCAGGTAACTTTGACATATTAGAGGTTTGGGGGATCGGTGACGAGACGGATGTCAGGGTTTGATGACATATTCAGGGACGGGGCTTTTGATGGGTTTGGAGGGTGGGGGCGATCGGAATGAATCGACCTTACCTAGCTAACTCTAATTTTGGCTCCCGCTTATTTAAATGGTAACTAGCGCTTTCTTCTAGCAATTGACGAACAAAATTAGGCTCTTGGGTGTTCAATGAATAATGCAAAATATCTCGATACAAACGACAAGCATCATCATCATTCAAAATGCGGGTGTGAAGGATTCTCGTCCATTCCGAAGCAACGAGCATTAATTGCGGTACAACTGTCACAAATGCTTGCATCTGTGCGAACACATCAAAAGATTCCAGAAAATGAATCAAACCAAACATGACTTCTGGCTGTTCGCAGCGATCGTCTAAAATCAGATGTAAATCTGGCAAATCTTCATCTTGAGGACGATCGGCAAGTGAGGCTAAAGCATTTTCAAAAGCTGTAACTTCATCAGGCGATCGCATCAATTTATTTGCTTCTAAAATGTTAATCCAGATATTTTCTTTCATCAGCTATTACCTTCTTTGTCAAAAATTCTCGACCAAACTATTAACTTATTCAACCGGATAACTTCCTGTAAGCTGCGTCTAATCTCTGGGCTGTAAAGTCCCTGACGGCGATAAATCGATCGTGCATCCCTAATCTCTCTAGCCAATACATTTCTTGGTGAAACACTGAGATTGGGGGATTGTCCATAGGAGATAGTTTGGCGATGACGACCTCCCTGACCAGGCCTAGGGTGTTCCATCATCATAGCAATACCCATGCCTTTGGTGTAGCCAGGAACTTTTGCAGCCATAAACGCATTAGAAGGAATGTGGTGCGGTGTTAGGTTATCGCCTCTACGTCCAGTTTTCAGCAACTGATCGTAGCATCCGACAACGCCTTCTCCTGGAAGTAGTTGAGGTATGTTATTTACGATCTTTTTCTCCTATGTATTTCAGCTACGCTATATTTCATAATTTTATCGCGAAGGAATAGCAAAGCTTTGTATAATTAGTACAAGGTTACTTGAAAAAGCCGATATAACCTTGCAAGCTTTTGTGACACAATAGAATAGGTAATAGCCGATCGCGAGAACGCACAGTATGCTCAAAACCACCATTACCATTCCCCAAACCTTCAAAGTAACTCACGAACAGTTCCAGGAAATTGCTGCCGTCAACCGTGACTTAAGGCTAGAGAGAACTGCTACAGGAGAATTAATTGTTATGCCCCCGACAGGAAGCGAAACAGGAAATCGAAACCTAGATATTGAAGGACAACTCTGGCTGTGGAACCGCCAAACCAAGCTGGGAGTAGCATTTAACTCTTCTAGCGGTTTTAAACTGCCCAATGGTGCCGATCGCTCCCCAGATGCCTCCTGGGTTAAATTAGAACGGTGGCAAACTCTCACACCCAAACAACAAGAAGGCTTCGCTCCCCTTTGTCCAGACTTTGTAGTAGAATTGCGCTCTAAGTCTGACAACCTGGAACCATTGCGGGAAAAAATGCGGGAATACATGGCAAATGGAGCAAGTTTGGGGTGGTTAATCGATCGCAAAAATAAGAAAGTTGAGATATACAGGCCAAGTCAGGATGTGGAACTATTAGATAATCCCAGCAGTTTGTCGGGGGAAGATGTGTTACCGGGATTTGTCTTAGATTTAACAGATGTTTGGTAGCGACACCGAAAGATTCGCCAACAGCAATATAATAAATTAGAGCAGTACATCAATCCCAAATCTCAAATCCCATGCCCCTAACGCTTTACAACAGCTTGACCCGTCGCGAATCACCTTTTGAACCCCTCGAACCGGGAAAGGTGCGGATGTACTGCTGCGGCGTTACGGTGTACGATTACTGCCACGTCGGCCACGCCCGCGCTTACATTGTGTGGGACATGGTGCGCCGCTATCTGATGTGGCGCGGATACGATGTTCGCTACGTGCAGAATTTTACAGATATTGACGACAAAATTCTCAACCGCGCGCGAGAAACTAATTCAACAATGGAAGCTGTAGCGGAACGCTTCATCGACGAATATTTTGCAGATATGGACAAGCTGAATATTCTCAGGGCCGATGAATATCCCCGCGCAACGCACACAATGGACGGCATTCAACGGCTGATTCACGAGTTAGAAAATAAAGGTTATGCCTATGGGTCTGGCGGCGACGTTTACTACAACGTTAGGCAGTTTGCCGACTACGGAAAACTTTCCGGTCGCAAGTTGGAAGAAATGCAGGCTGGGGCTAGCGGTCGATTAGAAACAGAAGAAATAGAGGCTCAAAAAAAGCGAGATTCGTCTGATTTTGCCCTGTGGAAAAGCGCTAAACCGGGCGAACCTTTTTGGGAGTCGTCTTGGGGAAAAGGCCGCCCCGGATGGCACATTGAATGTTCGGCGATGGTGCGCGATTGCTTGGGCGAAACTATTGACATTCACTGCGGCGGTTCCGATTTAATTTTTCCGCATCACGAAAACGAAATTGCTCAATCTGAAGCCGCGACGGGCAAGTCACTTGCTAATTATTGGATGCACAATGCTTTTGTGACTGTCAACGGCACAAAGATGTCTAAGTCTTTGCACAATTTTATTACAATTCGCGATTTGCTGTCGGGAAATTGGTCGGGTGATTTGGAATCTAACCCCCCCCAGCCCCCCCTTGGTAAGGGGGGGAGTAAGAATGAAGGAAGCGAGAATGCAAAAGCGGTTGAACCTATGGCGGTAAGGCTGTTTGTATTTATGGCGCAGTACCGCAGTCAAATTGATTTTACCGAAGAGGCGATCGCTAGTGCGAAAAATGGCTGGCAGACTCTTAAGGAAGGCTTACTTTTTGGCAGTCAACACGGCTCTAAACTGGGTTGGGATGTTGAGAAAATAGATACATTGACTGGACAAGATAGCACATTAGTGCAGCAATTTCAAGCAGCTATGGATAAGGATTTTAATACTTCGGGTGCTTTAGCTGTGCTGTTTGAATTAGCTAAGGAATTGGGCAAGGAAGGTAATGTTTTGGTGCATCAAGGGAAAACTGAAACTGCTGCCGAATTGTTGCAGCAAAAGTGGGTGACTTTGGTGAATTTGGCGGGGGTTTTGGGTTTGGAAGTTCAGCCGGAAGCTGAGACGGAAATCTCGGTTGGTGGTTTGACGGATGGGGAGATTGAGGCAATGATTCAGCAGCGGAAAGATGCCCGGAAAGCTAGGGATTTTGCTGAGGGCGATCGCATTCGCAACGAACTTAAGGATAAAGGTGTTACTCTGATCGATCAAAAGGATGGTATCACTATCTGGCATCGCGGTTAAATAAACTTGTAGGGTGCGTCAGACATTGATTATTTCGATTTTAATAGGTTTTTCTACTCTGACGCACCTTACGCACATAACAATTGCATAAGTCTTGGATCAGTACAGTTCAAGACAATCTAATGCGGTGTTGCCCATAAATTCTTGAATTGTTTCAACTCCAGACCGAAAGATTGCTTCCACGTTACTTGTCGGTGCATTACCGCATCGCAGCCAAATCACTTTCGGAGGTGCTCCGTAAAGACGGCTTCGTTCAGCAAAGTCCGCGTCCTGCGTTACAATACAAAAGCCTTGGGCCTTTGCAAAATCCCAAATCTCACTATCGTCTGTTTCGGTCAGATTGTGGAACTGAACATGACTAGAGTCAGGGAAAATATCTGCAAGTTGAGTTACCAGTTTCCGGCTTAAGTTTTGGTCAAACAGAAGTTTTACAAATAGCAGTTTCAAGTGCCACCTACCACAGCAATCAGACAGCGTTCTCGGTCAGCAGCAAATTCTAAACACGCTCTAATGTCTTCCTCCGTCAACTCTGGAAAATCGTCCAGAATCTCTGCATGAGACATTCCCGCAGCCAGCCAACCCAACACATCATACACGGTAATTCGCATTCGCCTGATGCAAGGCTTTCCACCGCGTTTACCTGGTTCGATCGTAATGATTTTGCGATAGCTCATGACAAAACCGAGTTGAGTACACTTTTCTGTAAGTGTATCCTAATTTCTTAGTCTGCGGAGGCAGACTTTGTTTGACAAGAAGCGGTTTCAACCGCCGAATCATCAAGAGAGTAGCAAACCCGAATATGATATTATTCGCTAATTTCGCGGCTGGCTTCCCAGCTTAAAATAACTGTTTTTCGCTCCACGCCCCAGCGATAACCGCCCAATTCTCCAGATTCTCGGATGACGCGATGACACGGGATCAGATAGGCGACGGGATTATTACCCACAGCATTACCAACGGCTCTAGCTGCTGTTGGGCGCTCGATGGTTTCAGCAATAGTTTGGTAGGTGGTGATTCCCGCAAATGGGACTCTCAAAAGTGCCCGCCAGACTTGAACCTGAAAATTAGTTCCCTTAACCAAAAGTGCGATCGGTTTTCGATCGCAAAAACTGCCTCGAGAGAAAATTGTATCGCACAAAGGTTGAGTGATTTCGCGATCGCAAATAACCTCAGCATTTAACCATAAATGCCGCAGCACTTGTTCAGCCATTTGCTCATCGGTTCCCTCCAAGAAATGCAGGTTACAAATGCCGCGGGCTGTTGTTGCAATTAGAGCTTTGCCAAAAGGAGTGTCGTGAATTCCCCAGACAATTTGCAATCCTAATCCGCCTGTTTTAAACTCACCCGGAGACATTGCTTCGAGATTCACAAACAAATCATGCAATCTTCCGGGACTAGATAAGCCGATATCTGATGTTAAATCGAGAAGGCTTTTAGTTTGAGCAATCTTTGACTTGGCATATTCAACCGTCAGATATTGCAAAAACCGCTTGGGGCTAATACCAGCCCACTGAGTAAACATTCGTTGGAAATGATACTCACTTAAACCGATATGCTGTGCTGCGGCTGCTAAATCTGGCTGATGCAAGTGATTTTGACGCATAAATGCGATCGCCCCAGCAATCCGGTGATAATCTTCGCTGTCATAGATACTCGGACTTTCGATCGAAATCATGTCGGCTATTCATAAAAAGATTTGCATCTTTTTAGTCTACTGATGGTGCAAACTTAAAGCCACCCGTTTCTTGCGGTATTTGTATCAGCAGCGAATTCTAAACACGCTGTCTTGGAAAAAATTATATCGGCTTACCAACCAGCGAGCAAGGTGCGAGCAGGTAGTACCTAGCAACTGGAGGGAATAAGCGATACAATTTACTAAACTTCGCAAGTTGTTCAACCGTAATTGGGTAATAGCCTAACTCTATGAATACCCTCGACCAAGTGCTAGAAACTGCTTTGCAACTGTCCTGCGAACAGCAGGAAATGCTGATAAAAATCCTGCAAAACCGTCACCGCGAGAGTATCCGCGCCGAAATAGCTGCGGATGCTCAACAAACCTTAGCTGATTTCCGTACAGGCAAATTCCGACAGCAGTCAGCCGAGGATGTTATTTCAACATTACGCCAGTCTTTGGACGAGCCCGAAGCATGAGACAACTGGTTCTGACTGTTAACTGTTGAGTATTTGAACAATACCGATGCAACCGGAAAGGATATCAGTTATTATTAGATAATAACTCCACAAATAGATTTAATTTTTATTTAACTTATTCACAAACTCGGCAACAGCACTAACAAATTCTGCGGTTGATTCGTAGGGTAAAACGTTGCGCCCCGGTATCAACAAACCTTCCGCATTGGGAAAATGGGCTAAATATTGCGCCAATCTTTCATCGGGTTTCTCTTCCTTACCAGCTTGACTGATGCTTGAGGCTTTTTCTCCCATCACAATGAGTGCGGGCAGATCGAACTTTTGAATCGTGCTGCTGTAATCCTGGCGCCAAAACCCCGCTAAAAACGAGAAAACCGCGTGACGGCTGTCAGGATTAGCCGCCCCAGCCTGCAAAGCATTCAACCATTCGCTGTCAACTTTTGCCGCATCGCCAAACAGTTGTTTCACTGAAAAAGAGCGCAAAAACTCAGCGCGTCTGGCGTAGCGGTAAAAAGCGTTTCCCAAGGGAGAATCTAACAGATTCCAGACAATTCTTTGCTGTCTTTCAGTAGAATGTTTGTTCATCACCGCCCAAGCAGGAGGCCCCGCGAGCACTAGCCCGCGAATTAAATTCGAGCCGCTTTCCTGCTCAATTTTTGCTAAAGCCAAGGCTACAGACAGTAAAGCACCTTGCACGAGTACGATCGCAGGTTTTTTGACTACAGTTTCCAAGAAATACTGCAACTGTGCGGCCCAATCGTCAGGATAGCAGGCTACAGCGGGCATTTCGCAATCGCCGCAGCCCAAAAGGTCGGGATTGTAAATCGGATTGGTGTTGCCTGATTTGTACCAACTCTCACAAAATCTATGCCAAAAGACTCTTGACAAACCAACTCCTATCGGATGAATTAATAACAAAGGGATGCTATCTTCTGTCGCAGTAGTTGGGTTGTAAAAATCATAAGCACAGCGATAATTTTGCCATTCGTAAAACAGCGTTGGTGATTTTATAGACGAAGTGATGGAGGAATCTTGGGTTGAATATTGCGGTTGCATATTATTTTTTTGTGCCGATGTTACTTTTTATTATAATATGAGTAGGGGCGGGTCTCACCCTAAATATTGTGGGTAAATCAAGAGATAGATAAACCCGCCCTCTTAGACTACATTTATTATTTAATTATGTCAGAACAGCGGATAACTATTTCTTTACCTAACTTGCTGCTAATTGTAGTATCGTCCTTGCTGCTAGTGCTGCTGTGGCAATTGCGGAGCCTGCTAGTAATTCTGATGATATCAGTCGTGCTCGCCGCGTCCATCGTCCCGATCGTGAATTGGGCCCAAACTATGCGCGTTCCCCGCTGGCTGGCGGTGATTATGGTTTATTTAACTCTCATCGGCGGATTCAGCGGGACGGTAGTGTTAATCGGGCCCACGGTAATCCAACAAATAGAGTTACTGCTGCGGCAATTACCAGTTTATGTCGAAAGTTTGCGAACTGTGGCAACTAATGTATTGAGTCGGTTGAGCGACGACGCCCCAACCTTGGTGGGTCAGTTGGTGGACACTCAATCGCTGACGAATTGGCTGATTCGATCGAGCCAACAACTCGTTTTGCGATCGTACAGTTTAACTAGAGGCATTCTCGGCGGTTTCTTCAGTTTAGTTTTAGCTTTATTTATCTCAGGTTACATGGTAGCAGACAGCGAAACTTTAATTAAAAGTTTAGTGCAGTTTTTCCCCAAACCTTGGGATGAAAGATTAGCAGCACAAGCTACACCTATCGGTCAAAGAATGGGGAGTTACATTCGCGGGCGATTCCTAGTTTCCGGGATTTTAGGGATATTCATTACCACAGGTTTAAGCATTTTGGGAATGCCGGAATTTTCTTTAGGCTTAGGTGCGATCGCAGGCGTGACCAATCTGATCCCATTTATCGGCCCCGTATTGGGAGCAGTACCAGCATTAATCGTAGCATTAGCTAAAGGTGGCTGGGTACTTTTGTGGGTATTGCTGTTATTTGTATTTATCCAGAACTTGGAAACTTACGTTCTCGATCCTTTGCTGGTTGGTTCGTCAGTTGGGGTGCATCCTTTGTATCAATTGCTGTCTGTGTTGGGAGGCGTTCAAGTATTGGGAATTATTGGGGCAGTAATTGTGCCGCCTTGGTTTGCGGGAGTGGCAGCTTTGATTGAGAACTTGTATTTAAAACCGAAGCTGAGGAGCGAACATCGAGAGACAATAAATCAGGCTAAAAATAATTCTGACTTGCCACCAGTTGCGCCTTCGGCGTGACAGTAACTACCTCCTTGACAATTCAAGAGAGTATCTACAAATTCGCCGACTAAAAACTAAGGACTAATTGCCACTTCAATGCGGCGGTTGCGCTGGCGGTTAGCATCAGAACTATTATCCACCGAAGGGCGACTTTCCCCATAGCCGATCGCCACCCAATGATACTTCTGACCGAGCACACCAGACAAATACTGCACCACAGCCTGAGCCCGCGCAAACGACACATTGCGATTGTCCGCCGCTTCCCCAGCGTCGTCAGTGTGACCGGCAACCCGCACCGTCGCCCCCTCGTAATTTCGCAAATCCGCCACCAAATTGTCCAAAATCGCACTGGTTCCCGCGCGCAAAGAAATGCTGCCAGTATCAAACAAAACATCGCTGGGCAGAGTTACCATCAGCCCATCCCCTCCAAACACCGGATTATTGGCATTCTGCGGCGCAGTATTCACCGTTTCAGGGCTCAGACTCGGGCTGCTGCCGATCGCCGGTAAAGCAGGGGCAAGACTTGCCGCCGTTTCCGGCGCAGCCAATTCCCGCGACATCAACTGCAACCGCTTTTCCAAAGTTTCCGTCGGGCGGCTGCTACCCAACTGACTCTCCAAAGCCGCCGTGCGGCCGATTAGCGCGTTCAACTCCCCCTGCAACTGTCTCAAATCCGACTGCAATTTCTCTCTCTGCGCCGGACTGACTTTTGACTGGGGACTGGGTGTAGCGGTTGGTGCTGGAAGCGCCGGAATTGGCGTTGCTGGGGCGCGGGTCGGGCTGGGGTTCAAATTTTGAGTTAGACGCAGCAATCTTTCGGCAAGCGGCATCTCGGCGGTGTTAGAAGGGTAAATTTGAGCGGCCGCCATCCCCAAAACCCACGCAAAACCGCTGCCTACCCCCAGCAGCAGCAGTCGAAATATCAGCGACAGTACAAGCAAACCTTTTCCCCGCGACTTGGAGACGCGAGTCGGGGGGATTGAAGGTTTTTGGTTAAAAGATGGCGTCATTTTTCCTCCCGGACGGTGTACATACCAGATTAATTTCGATACTATCTTACCTATCCGATTTTAGATTTTAGATTTGTCCTTCCATCTAAAATCTAAAAAAGAAACCCGGTTTCTACAAATCTGGGGTTTGACGGCGAAGCATCGAGGCAAAAACCGAGTTTCTAATCTCCTGCGTGCAAGCCTGAATCTGTTGGATAATTCAGAAAAACCTTTGGAAAAAAACCTATGACAGATCCTTTAAATAGCCCTTATCCCGTTCCTTGGGAATGGATTAGTGCCACTCACGCAAAAGTGAGCTCCACTGCCGGCACAGGCCTCCGCTATTATCGCAGCCCTTCCCTAGTTTCAACTAACGGCCAATACGCAGCTTACAGTCGAATTGAGTTGCAAGTACAGCCGGAATTTGCCCGGTGTCGGGTTAGCAGCGTCATGTTTGTGGAAAATCTCAAAACCGGGGAACTGCAAACAGTGGCGGCTGCTTCGCCGCTGGCGGAAAGCGGAATGTATGCTAGCGATGATACAGATATGTCCGGGACGATCGCGATTTTAGTGCCTGTTTCTTGGAATCAAGAGGGTTCCCGCGTTCTCGCCCGCGAATTTGAAGCGCTTTTCAACTCTTCCGATATGTCCGACTACGCGGTCATTTGGGACAAAAATGATAATTACACTTATACCGTTGCTCCCGCTCGCAGTCTTTACACTCATGCTGTATTGTTGGGTTGGAGTCAAGTTTGTCCCGGACAAGTTCTGTTCCGCGCCGGCAATTTGGGCGATCGATCTTGGCCTCTTTGTGCAGTCGATATGACCGGCCAAACGGTAGCTGTCAGCGAAGACAAACCCCTAGTTTTCGGCACTCAAGCCAGCACAGACTGGATCGAACCTAAAACTCGTTTTTAGATATTATGGCGACATCTTTTTTTATCAGACCCACAATTATTTTATTTTCCGGTCAATTTTTCGAGCGATTAATTTTGACTCTGGGGCTGATAGTTTTAGCTGTTATTTTCGGTTTAACAGCTTTTATTTTTCTGCGGATTTTCCTCAATTGGTTGCAGGCAAAATTTGAGCGCAACCGCCATTTTTATAAACGGCAATTCACAACAAAGACTAATCATTCAACCGCTCACCTTTCTGAACCAGAAAACGTTTTTTTAGAACCGCTGTTCGCAGAAAGTGACGGAAATTTAACGGCTGCTATTTTTGGCACAAACAGCGATATTGGAGAAGCGCTTGAGCCGGAGATTATCTGCGAAGATTCAGCAGCAGTTGCCCATCTCTACAAGCCGATCGCTCTTTGGCACGGGCGCTTAATTTTGCCTTCAAACGAACAGCGCCAGCCCTACGGTTCAGTTTTTTTTGAAGTGATAAATGCACCCAAAAAATATCAAAATTTCCTTGGCAAAACAGCATTTTTGAAATGGAGTACAAATCGCGAAGTACAGTTTTTTGTCCACGCAGTAAGTCAAGATATAAACTTCACAAAACAAACTAAAAAAAGTCAAAAATCTGGCAACATCCATCCTGATAGATTGAACGGCTGGGGAAATGTAGGGCCTTTAGAAACTCTAGCAGGCAGCAGACTGGAAGACAGCGTGACTGTGATGCTGCGCAGGCCAGTGATTGCGATTAATTATAGCAGCAGCGATCGCCACGAACTCACGATCGATCGCGAACCAGTACAAATTATCGGACGTTTGTGCGCCTTAGTCTCAATTTTACAGCGAAAAGAACCCGACAGCGACAAATTTGTTGTCCGGCATTTCAACAAAACATCTCAAAAATTTGACGGCGCTGCCGAAATCATTCGGATTCCGCAAGTACAGCCCGACAAAAATCGCATAGCGAGGTCTACCAATCACCTCATAGAACAATCGCCATTAAATCCAGGCGGCTGGTACATTTACGGCGAAAGAGACGAAGACAATATATTTGTCGTGCAGGCAATCGAACCCCGCAAAATTGCCCAATTAATTCCAGATGAAACACATTTCGGACTGAAAAAATCTCTCGCTTATTTAAGCAGGCAAAATTGGGAAAATACACCAGCCCAAAAAGGGCAAGCAAAAAGAGTATTGTTAACGCCAAATGATGCTACAGAAAACGCTTCAATCTCTCCTTGGCAAGAAGGAGATATCGGGATAGTAATTCACAGTTTCGGCGGTATCGGCGGCAAAAAAGGCGAATCCGCACCGCTGGGAATTGTCACCGGACATTTTGCTTTTGGGGTAGCAAAAGTTGTGCGCGATCGCTTTACCAGCGAACTGCGTTTTGACATAGAATACAAACAAGTTTACGCCCACAATCCCGACGGAATTGTTGCCGGTTCCAGCAAATGGCAAAGCTATATGGGAGACTTGCAGCGCGGCTGGTTGGGCGATCGCCCGGTTTGCGATATCATCTGTAAATTAGACTGCGTGTGTTGCGACTACGATTTTGACGGGATCACCTTGTCGCCTTTAACCGAATTAAACCAGCAACTAGATATCATGATGGCCCGCTACCGCACCGGAGACGGCACCGGTGCAACTTTAGTCACGCCAGCAACTTCTTGCGTCCAAGATTCAAGTCAGGCAATTTACGCGACAATTAAAAAAATTACTTCCGAAGTAGAGTCAAATCCTCAGATTCAAGACTGGCTGAAAACAAATCCCGGCGACGCACAAACCCAAAGATTTCACCAGTTAGTAGCTTTAGGAGAAAGTTTAGAAAAAGTATTAATGCCCCTCGGCATTGTCCGTCCAGATTGGCGCAAAAATGCGAGATTGGCGGGGATTGATTCGGAACTGAAAAAAACCTTTTTTGCGGGTATATTGAACCTAATAAAAGCTGCTATTAGTTACCGAACAATGCTGCCCAGGCGCACCCAAGATGAAATCGCCAAAATTTTCTTAAAACAGGGAGCTTTTTTGTGGATAATTCGCACAAATCAAGTCGGAGGATTTGACCCCGACATTGAGCCGATCGCACCAACAGGATTTAAAATCAGCAATCGGTTTGTAGATGATTCGGCGATTGAAATCGCTACTAGAAAAACCAAGTCTGCCTCCGCAGACTAAGAGATTGAGGGAGCATTTAAGCGGGATTTGGTATCAGTCAACAGTCAACAGTCAACCGTTAACAGTCAACAGTCAACCGTTAACAGTCAACAATCAACCATTACCAAGGAGTGACTGCAACAGTGCCGCCCGGTGCAAAAACTACCCGGAAATCAGCCAGCGGTTCCGCAGGCGGCCTCGTGCCAACCGGCTTGTAAAGCAACTCCGACAACGGCGTTTCGGATCGATCGACTGCTGCCGAATTCTCCGACTTGTAACCGACAATCGCCCCGTCTTTAGCCACACTCACCCGATAAACCAACTCCGCATCAACAGCAGGCTTATTCTTCAAAACTCCGTCAATTTGCTGGGAAAGTTTGCCCTTCAACAGCTCAATTTCCGCCGGATCGGTAATTGGCACGGCAGCCGCTTCAGGGCTTGCCAAACCTTCAGCAACAGGACTGGGCGTGGTTTCGGGCGAAGTATTCGACTGCGGTGCGGCCAACGGTGAAGCCTCCGACTGCGGCGCGGGGATCGGAGTCGGCGAACTCGATTCAGCTTTCGGAGTTTGATTCCCAGGCAGCAAACCGTCAGCAGGGCGCGCGGGATTGGGATTCGGCGAACCCGATCCGCCCGGATTCGGCGTTCCCTGATTCTGGCCGGCCCGATTGGGCTGCGGCACCGGATCTCTCGGGCGTTGGACTCCCGGCACCGGCACCAAGAAAAACGCCATCGCAGCCAAAGCCAAACTCGACACTCCCACCACAGCAGGCAAAGTCCGCTTCGCCAAAGGTTCGGCCGACTTGATATAACGCTTGGAAATTGGGGTTAATTGCAGCGACAATTCCGGCAGCGTCTGCGAGTCAGCAAAAAACTGATCGATCGCTTCCACCAAGTCAAATAGCTGTACCGTCGTCAAATCTACTTTTGCCGACAGTTCTGTTTTTTGATCGATTTGGGTTCCACTGCCTGTGGAGGCGGGTAGAACGGTCAACCGGTGCAAATTCCCGTCAATTCTGTGCAACTGCACCATACCCAAACTCGGGCCGTAGCGATCGGGATAATGCACTCCGCTCATAAATTCTTGAGCGTAGCTGCTGACGGCCCTCACCAAGCTTTCAAAAAAGTCTCGTCCCCCGCTTAGGGGCTCGCCGAGACCTGTAACATAGCATTCAGCGCTCATTAGTATGGAAAGCACCGGTCGTATATCTAACTGGCTGGCTGCCGATCCATCGCTCAACCCTTCTAAAACTAGGGTGCAATTTGGCAGACTGTACTGACGCCTAATAGTCATTTTTTATTCAACTTCTCCATCAAACAGGCTAACCCAGAAGCGCTGCATTCCGGCTGTGCCTGTACAAAATAGCAGTTTGCTCAACAAGTTCAAAGCTAGTTCGTCGAGCTTGTCGTCGGAATCGTAAGCTGCAACTAGCGATCGCTTGGGGTTCATGCGCGATCGAAAGTGAGCTCGAAAGCGTTCTAAATACTCGGCCAGCGGCAAGTTCTGGTTGAGGGGGATATTTCTCGATCGCAACTGCTGCGAATCTAGCAGCAACTGCCGAATTGTCGCGGTTAACTTGCGCGCCATATTGCAGGTGATCGCCACCAGCGCTTTTGCCTCCACAATGGTAAGGGAGCGGCGCTGCGTGTAGCGTCTCAGCGGGTTAGTATTGCGCATCAGCCAAAGGGCAACCCGATTTTTGATAATTGATTCCAATTCCAGGTCCTTTGACACTGCCAGCATTTCTTCAGCACCTCCGAGATACAAGGCTTCGATCGCCAGCAACATCAAATCAATTTGCAATCTGGCCCGGCGGGGACACCCGCCATCGTTCGGCGACAAGTCTGGCAAACTGTCTAAAATCAACGGGTTTGACTCGGTAAGCGAAGTTTCTGACTGCATTAATATCACGGCAACATCCATTCCAAACAAACTATACGGGCACGGGGGGTCTTGAGCAAGACAAATTCTCAACCAAGAACTTCTCTGGGATACTTTATTTTTATCATTAACTTTTAGGTATATTTTCAATTTAGCAGCAACCGACCGTCGCGGGCGAGTTCCGGCGGCGGGAGTTCGATCGCCCGCTCCCCCACCCCCGCCCTTAAAGCTTTGTGATTCCAAGCTTTCGCCAAGGGAGAAGGAGAGAGTTTGACAATTCCTGCATTGCGATCGATCAATGTTCCTTCTTCTGGGGTTTCGCCACCGCTTCTCTTTCAGCCGTAAAATCAATAGCCGCCGCCTTATCAGTCAGACTAATTTTTCCCTTGAGGCTTTCTTTTTCCACAATTCCTCGCAGTTTAACTGAACTGTTTTGACCCGTTGCTGTGGAGTCGCTGCAACCCGTTAAATTAGGAACCGCACCCGACAAGCTCAATCCTTGAGTTTCCCACTTGCCAAATAGAGAAGGTTTCTCCTCGGCTGTTTTTACGCGATCGCCCTCGCTGCTGCCCGATCGCAAATTTCCGCTCAAATAAACACCTGACTGCTCGATTGTCAAGACCAACGAATCAGATTTCAGACATTCGGGCAAACTTTGAGCATCGAAGCGATAATTTCCCCCTATTGCCGGAGCCGCCTTTAAATTTGTTTCGCCGTAAGCACTCACTATTTTAAAAAGTACCGCAACAAAAGCGATAGAAACACCATAGAATGCTAATTTTTTGACGTTAAACTGATGCATGATCTTGGTAATTGGTAATTGGTCATTAGTCATTGGTCATTAGGCATTGGTCATTGGTAATCGGTAATTGGGCATTGGGCATTGGTGGCAACTCACAAATAACCAATAACTAATAACAACTGCCAACTGCCAACTGTCAACTGTCAACTGTCAACTGCCAACTGCCAACTGTCAACTGCCAACTGTCAACTGTCAACTGACAACCTTTGAGGAAGTACCGAAGCCAAGTGCGATCGCACTTTAACGTAACACCGCGTAATCAGCAGCGAAGAATGACACTGCACAGCCAATTCATCAGTATACCGTCCCAAAGTTTGGCGCTCAATTCCCCACTCCCGACTCGTACCTGCAATAGTCAAATCAGCATTAGCAGAAGCAGCAATCACCGCTTGAATTGGCTCAGCAGCCTCCACAATCGGAGTTTCAATGCGCGATCGCACCTCAACCGGCAACTGCTCCATCACTCGCTGAAACTCGTAACTCAGCTCGTTTCCAGCTTCCCCGTCAAGCGCCACCCGCAGCACCGTCAAACGGCGTTCCTCGCTATTAACTAACAGTCTCAGCGCCAATTCTAACCCCAAATCATCGTGAATGTTTGCCGCGTAAGGTACTAACAAGTTATTCAACGTTTCCCGGCCTCTGTCTACAAAAATTGCTACATCCACCTTGGCGTTGCTGAGAATTTGACCGACACGTCCTCCCAAACGATTGCTGCTAAAAGTAGGTCTGTGCCATCCTACTAAAATCAAATCCGCGCGATCGAGTTCCGCAATTTGCGCCGTTTCCCGCGCCACATCCTTAGTAATCCGAATGATGGGATGCACTAATTTTTTCGCCTCCGGCAGTTCCAAACTCTCAATCAATTCTGATAATTTAGAGTGGCGTTCCTGGATAATGCGATCGGCTTCCGCAGGCGTACTTTGAAAGACATAATCCTGATTTAATTCTATCAAACTCAGAGGATGAACCGCCGCCGACTGCAAATCGCTACCACCCATATCAGCAGTCGGCTGCGCCAGGGCGATCGCCAGTTGCAGCAAACCTTTCTGCGTGCTGGGATTGGCAACAGGCACTAAAATTCGATAAGTTGGCAGCAATTTTTTAGCCGTTTCTTCGCTGCCGTCAGCAATGGGTAAATCTTCTAATTCTGAATCCTCAGAACTAACTTCTGAGATATCTAACCGAATCAGGCGTTTCGGATAAGTCCACTCCAACAGCGGCGAAGTCATAAAAGTTGTTACTAAAGCCATGATGACTAACATCGTAAATAGCAGCGGCGAAATTACCCCCAGAGAAAGACCGATATTCAGTACAATTAGTTCAGTCAAACCGCGAGTATTCATCATCCAACCCAGCGCTGAAGCTTCGCGGTTGCTGATGCCGCAGACTCTGGCAGCCACGTAAGTACCGACGTATTTGCCAATAATTGCTACTCCCAAAACTGCGGCGCACAGCAGCCACAATTCGGGACTGTTGAGCAGGCCAATTTGAGTCCGCAAACCGCTGTAAGCAAAAAATATTGGCAGCAGAAATATTAGTACAAAGTCTTCGGTTTTTTCTGCTAATTCTCTGGTTAATCCCGCATTTTTGGGCATGGCAGCACCCAGCAAAAATGCACCGAAGATTAAGTGAATGCCGATAAATTCAGTAATTAAGGCAGAAGCTACAACTCCCATGTAAATTCCTGCAAGCACTAACTGAGTTAACCTGCCGGTGCGGTTGTAGTGCTTGGAAAGCCGCTGCAAGAACCAGCGGACTACAGTCAGCATGAAACCGATGTAAATTAAAGATTCAAAAATGGTCGGCAAAGCGCCGATCATCGAGTTAGTTCGAGTAACGGCGATCGCCACAGCTAACAAACACCACGCCGTCACGTCGTCTACCGCAGCGCAAGTCAGAGCCAGCGTCCCCAATTTTGTATTCTGCAAGTTGTGCTCTGTAATAATTCTTGCCAGCACCGGAAAGGCAGTAATGGACATCGCAGCGCCCAAAAACAGGGCAAAGGCTGTAAACGAAACGCTATTATTTGAAACGATCGGGTACAGCAGCAGCGCTAGCAAGCTTCCCAGGGAAAACGGCACTAAAATGCTGACGTGAGAAGTTAAAATCGCGATATCTAAATTGTTTTTGAGATACTTCGGATTCAGTTCCAAACCAATCAAAAACATGAAAAATATCAGCCCGATTTGGGATAGCACGTTGAGGAAGGGAACGGCTTCGGCTGGAAAAAGCGCTGCGGCTAAATCTGGTGCAACTAAGCCAAACAGAGACGGGCCGAGCATAATTCCTGCTACGATTTCTCCAATGACTTGAGGTTGCTTGATCCAGCGGAATCCCAAACCGACAATTCGGGAAAGTGCGATGACTATTAGAACTTCAACTAGAACTAGAATGGGGATGGGCATGGCGTTTTTAGCTTTGGGATTTTTGCGGATCGAGAAGGAACTCGTAAAGCCGGCAGAATTGCCGATCGAACAAAATGGATACAAGCTCGATCGAAGGTAGAAGGCACAAGAGGCGCACCAACAACGCCATTCTCTCACAAGCGAACAAAGGCAAAGGCCAACCTCCAACCTGGATTTTTCGTTTTTAAGAAGCGTTTGCGAGTAACTCTAACCGCAGCCTGCGTACCCCGCACCCAACCCGCCCACTAAATCCCACCTCCAGGTGCCCACCGCCCATTTAAACTCACATCTTGCACCATTCTCAATAAGCTTTTTATGAACAGGCAAGATGCCAGTTCCACAAGAAAAGTCATTCTTTGTGGAACGGGCATCTTGCCCGTTCTTGAGAATGGTGCAACATCTGAGTTTAAACCTAGCGATATCAGATTGTCAGACAAATTAGCGCGCCCTGTGATAAACTAGAAAAGTTGTTTAAATTCGCACATCCGGGTTTTCGGGTGTTTCGAGGGCGCAAGCCTTCAGAA
Organism: Microcoleus pseudofavosus SVA1_A4; assembly: GCF_036700565.1. Lineage (NCBI taxonomy): Bacteria > Bacillati > Cyanobacteriota > Cyanophyceae > Oscillatoriales > Microcoleaceae > Microcoleus > Microcoleus pseudofavosus. The sequence goes on along the minus strand of NZ_JAUBPE010000048.1, from coordinate 19,590 downwards.
ATACGACCGGATGGAGGATTAACCCGAATACCAGGAGTTAAAAATACAATGCCAGTAGTTAGTTTGGCTCAAATGTTAGAGTCTGGGGTTCACTTCGGACACCAAACCCGCCGGTGGAACCCGAAAATGGCTCCCTACATTTTCACAGAGCGCAACGGGGTTCACATCATCGACCTCGTGCAAACCGCTCAGCTTATGGAAGATGCCTACGAGTACATGAGAGTGGCCTCGGAAAAAGGTAAAAAGTTTTTGTTCGTGGGTACGAAGCGTCAAGCGGCCGGGATTGTAGCCCAAGAAGCTCAACGCTGCGGTGCTTACTACGTCAACCAGCGCTGGCTGGGGGGAATGCTCACCAACTGGACGACTATTAAGTCCCGCGTGGAGCGCCTCAAGGATTTGGAGCGCCGCGAGGAAATCGGCGCCCTCGATTTGCTCCCGAAAAAAGAAGCTTCGGTACTGCGCCGAGAAATGGCCAAACTCCAGAAATATCTGGGCGGGATTAAATCCATGCGGAAGATTCCCGACGGAGTGGTGCTGGTAGACCAGCGCCGCGAGTATAATGCGGTGTTGGAATGCCAAAAGCTGGGAATTCCGATCGTCTCTCTGTTGGACACCAACTGCGACCCGGATTTGGTTGACATTGCGATTCCGGCAAACGACGATGCTATTCGATCGATCAAGCTCATTGTGGGCAAGTTGGCTGATGCCATCTACGAAGGTCGTCACGGTCAGCAGGGCGGCGACGCTGAGGAAGACTACGACTACGAAGGTGGTTACGAAGGCGCTGAATATGATGTCGAAATCGAAGAATTGGATGACCCCGATTATGTAGATCCCGACGAAGCCCCCGACGCTGACGGCGAAGAAACCGAGAGCTAGTATTGCCCTCGGAATCTGACACCAGGCAATTAAAAATTAAAGATTGAAAATTAAAAATAATAATTTTTAGTTGGACATTTTTAATTTTTAATTGTACATGGCAGGAGTCTAAGTCATTAGTAGAGTTGGCAAAAGCATTCCTTGTGTCAGCGCCAGAATTTATTCTGGCGCTACACTTACAAATTCCGCTCTAAGGCGGACTGGGTATTTCTTCACTCTGGTCTAATCATTAACATTAAAATTAGTGACTAATGACTAATGACTAATGACTAATGACTAATAACTAATTTTGATTGGGAACTTAAAGAAGATGGCGGACATATCTGCAAAACTTGTTAAAGAACTGCGCGACAAAACCGGCGCTGGCATGATGGACTGCAAAAAAGCCCTCATTGAAAACGATGCCGATATCGAAACATCAATTGAGTGGCTGCGGAAAAAAGGTCTGGCTTCGGCAGGCAAAAAAGGTGGACGAGTTGCCTCAGAAGGTATCGTAGGCAGCTACATTCACACCGGCGGCCGCGTCGGTGTGTTGGTGGAAGTTAACTGCGAAACCGATTTTGTCGCCCGCCGCGAAGATTTCCAAACTTTGGTACGCAATATTGCGATGCAAATTGCAGCTTGCCCGAATGTGGAATACGTGAAAGTTGAAGATATCCCCGCCGAAATTGTCGAAAGAGAAAAGGCAATTGAAATGGGTAAAGATGACTTGGGCAACAAGCCGGACAACATCAAAGAAAAGATTGTTCAAGGGCGGATTGAAAAGCGCATGAAAGAGTTATCTTTGATGGATCAGCCTTTTATTAGAGATCAGAATATCTCGGTGGAAGAGTTGGTCAAACAAACGATCGCCCAAATTGGAGAAAATGTCCAAGTGCGCCGCTTCGTGCGCTTTGTCTTGGGCGAAGGCATTGAGAAGGTAGAAGCTAACTTTGCCGATGAAGTGGCAGCCCAAATGGGTGCTGTTAAGTAATCCAAAATTAAGATTGAGAATTAAAAATTAAAAATGTGAAAAGCTAATTTTTTGCATTTTTAATTTTTATTTTTTACATGACCTATGCACTGTACCAAAAACCCGGTTTCTAACCAGTATTTAACCGAGAGTCAGACAATTTGTGGCAGAAACCGGGTTTTTGGCCCGCACGTCCTATTTTAATTTAATACGGGAGATATGGTGGGAGCAAGAGAGCGAATAGAGCAAGATTTGGCAGGACTCGAAGAGGCTTTAGCAGCCTTGACTTTGGAGTTTCGCAGTACCTATGAGGGTTATTTAACTGCGTTGGGACAAGCGGTGCGGCAGCAATTAATTTTGGCTTGCTATCACCTTTGCACTCAAGCGGTGCCGGAGTTGTTTCTCAAGTTGTCCTTCGACGGGCGGCAAAAAATGCAGCAGTCTGTAAGGGCTTTGGCTGCGGCGTCAGAGGAAAAATTGCGATCTCTAGTGACGACTGAATCCGACGAAGACGAAGAAGAAGAGGAAGAAGAAGAAGAAGAAGAAGAAGAAGAAGAGGAAGAAGAAGAAGAAGAAGAAGAAGAAGAAGAAGAAGAGGAAGAAGAAGAAGAGGAAGAAGAGGAAGAAGAGGAAGAAGAAGAAATAAAGGAAAAAAAAGAGGAAAAAAACGAAGTTTCCGCCATTAACTATCTATTTGCATTGGCAAATTACCAATTGCCAAGTGCCAATTCCCCCGAAAGTTTGGCGCGCTGGCAAAATAGTATTGAAAAGTCGATCGCCCATAATATCAAACTGCTCTCTCGCGACACCAACCGCTTGCTGCAACAGTCGGGAATCTTGCCCAGTCAATTGCCAGAACCTGTTCTAGAAGCTGCTTCTCAAGCTGAATTGTCCGGCGACAGCGTTGCGGGGCCGCCTAATTTATTAAACATAGTCATTGAAACCGATAGCTCATCAGCACCGCGAAACTTGGCAGAAACATCGGGTACTAGGGCGCTGCACATTACAGCGATTAAACTGCGGCTGTCGGAAATAGAGTTTGCCGATGCGGGAACCTCGGCTTGGCGCCAGCAAATTCGCAACCTATCTGTCAAGTTGAACTCGCTCGGCCGCGATTACCAAAAAAAGCAGCGGGAAATGGCGGTGGTGGAGGCTGAGTCGGCTTGGCGATCGAGTTGGTTTGAAGATTAGTCAGTTGTCAGTTGTCAGTTGACGGTTGTCAGTTGACGGTTGTCAGTTGTCAGTTGTCAGTTGTCAGTGGACAGTTGTCAGTTGACGGTTGTCAGTTGTCAGTTGTCAGTTGACAGTTGTCAGTTGTCAGTTGTCTGGAATTCTTGAGCTATGATTAATAACTAATGACTAATGACTAATGACTAATTACTAATGACTAATGACTAATTACTAATGACTGATGACTAATAATCAACCCGAATGGCAGCGATTGCAAAAAGCTCTTTCAGTAGAAGCCGATCGCGGATTTAACGACCTCCAAGGCAGTCAATACCGCTTCAGCGAGTTTCTGGGCCTCAGCTTGAGACAGTTGGCAGGTGGTGTGGCCGCTCCTTCGCGCGATCGAGCCAGACAACTAGCCGCCGAATTTGACATCTACCCTCAGAAGGATCTCGAAGGGCGCCAGCATTCGATCGCCATTACGGTCAGTTTTCTGAGGCAATTGGAGCAAGTTTGGGAACAAGAAACTCGCCACCACGAAGAACAAGCAGGACAAGTCAGACCCGCAAACCCGGACGTACCAACCGCCCCAGCAGTTTCCGTTCCCCGAACTGCACCCCTGAGTACAGCACCCCCACCGCCCAGCCTGACTCTCGACCAACAGTTAACCCGCGTCACCGGCATCGGCCCCGCCAACGGCAACCGCTTGCTCAAACTGGGTTTATACACTGTATACGACTTGCTTTACTACTATCCGCGCAACCACATCGACTATGCAAAGCAAGTACAAATTCGCGAACTCGTAGCTGGGGAAACTGTCACTTTGATCGCAGAAGTAAAGCGCTGCAATTGCTTTTCTAGTCCGAAGAATAAGAAGTTAACCATATTAGAAGTAATTTTAAAAGACCGTACCGGAGAAATAAAAATTAGTCGTTTTTTTGCAGGCCCTCGCTACAGCAATCGCGGTTGGCAAGAATTCAAAAAGCGCGAGTATTGTACTGGTGCGGTACTGGCAGCTTCGGGGTTGGTGAAGCAGGGTAAATATGGAATTACTTTAGAAAATCCTGAGTTAGAAGTATTAGATGACTCCGGCGGTGCGATCGAATCAATGAAAGTCGGCCGCCTGATACCAGTTTATCCGCTGACGGAGGGGGTGGATGCCGGTTCGGTGAGGCGATCGATTTTGGCTGCAATGCCGGCGGCGAAAATGTTGCCGGAATCGCTACCGGAGGATTTGCGCGAGCGTTACGGTTTAATGGGTTTAACCGATGCCGTGACTAATATTCACTTTCCGCTCGATCGAGATTGTTTGGCCGCCGCCCGCCGCCGCTTAGTTTTTGACGAATTTTTCTACCTGCAATTAGGACTTTTAAAGCGCCGCCAAACCCAAAGAAAAGCTCAAGCTAGTGCCGTCATCCTTCCTAGCGGCAAATTGATCGAACATTTTTATGAAATCTTGCCTTTTGCCTTGACTAATGCTCAGGAAAGAGTCATCAATGACATCCTCAACGATTTAGCTTCGCCACAACCGATGAACAGATTGGTGCAAGGGGATGTCGGTGCCGGCAAAACTGTAGTCGCCGTAGTCGCAATGCTAGCAGCAATTCAATCCGGCTATCAAGCCGCTTTAATGGCGCCGACAGAAGTTTTAGCAGAACAGCATTACCGCAAATTAGTAGGTTGGTTTAATTTGATGCACTTGTCTGTCGAACTGTTAACTGGTTCGACAAAAGTAGCAAAGCGCCGGGAAATTCACAGCCAGTTAGAAACCGGAGAATTGCCCGTTTTAGTGGGAACTCACGCGCTGATTCAAGATACGGTGAATTTCCGAAAATTGGGTTTGGCAGTAATTGACGAACAGCACAGATTCGGCGTGCAGCAGCGCGCTAAATTGCAGCAAAAAGGCGAAGCTCCCCACGTTTTGACGATGACGGCAACTCCCATTCCCCGGACGCTGGCGCTGACGCTGCACGGGGATTTAGATGTGAGTCAAATTGATGAACTTCCCCCCGGCAGGCAGGCAATTCAAACCACTGTACTGTCTGCCAAAGAACGCATCCAAGCTTACGATTTGATTCGGCGGGAAGTGGCGAGCGGGCGTCAAGTTTATGTGGTGCTGCCACTGGTGGAGGAGTCGGAAAAGTTGGACGTGCGATCGGCAATTGAGGAAAAAGAGAAACTTGAAAAGAGTGTATTTCCTGAGTTTAAGGTGGGTTTGCTGCACGGTAGAATGAGCAGTGCTGACAAAGATGAGGCAATTACTAAGTTTCGGGACAAAGAAACGGATATTTTAGTATCTACTACTGTGGTTGAAGTGGGAGTAGACGTGCCGAATGCCACGGTAATGCTGATTGAAAATTCTGAGCGTTTTGGACTGTCGCAACTGCACCAGTTGCGGGGTAGAGTCGGTCGGGGCAGCAACCGTTCTTATTGTTTGTTAATGCCCGGTTCCAAGACGGCGGAAGCTATGCAGAGAATGAAGGTTTTAGAACAATCTCAAGATGGCTTTTTTATTGCGGAAATGGACATGAGATTGCGCGGGCCGGGTCAGGTTTTGGGAACTCGACAGTCGGGTTTGCCGGATTTTGCTTTGGCGAGTTTGGTGGAGGATCAGGAGGTTTTGGAGTTGGCGAGGGCGGCGGCTCAAATGGTAATTGAAAATGATGAAAGTTTGAATCTCTGGCCTGTGGTGCGGGATGAATTGGAGCGGAGATATCAGCGGATGATGAGCGGGTCGATTTTGACTTAGATATTCCTGGACGCACTCGGATCGAAGAAACCGGGTTTTTTACCGAATCTGCGGGTCACAACGCGTCTTTTCGTAAAAAAACCCGGTTTCGCTTGCCTCATGTGTAAGTTTTATTTGTTCATTTAGTACCTTAACCCAACCTATTCTGTGAGAAAATTTTTGCCTTGGTCTAGGGTATTTTTATGGATTGTAAGGATTCCCGTACTGATTAAACCAAAAATCCTTCGCAGGAATGACGGGGAAGTGTCAAAATTAAGATAGTTCTGCCAGAAACAGGGGAAAGGAAATCTAGCCTGTACTGGCGCCTAAGGCAACATTGATTCCTCGCTGGTTACGCTTGCAGGTGGTCGCCGACGGTTCGTCGCATTTAATCTCAACAGTAATTATGAAAGATCTCACTCGTTATCGAAATATCGGCATCTTCGCCCACGTAGATGCTGGCAAGACCACCACAACAGAAAGAATCCTGAAACTGACAGGCAAAATCCACAAAATAGGTGAAGTTCACGAAGGCGCGGCGACTACTGACTTCATGGAACAGGAGCAAGAGCGCGGGATTACGATTCAGTCCGCTGCTACCACCTGCTTCTGGAACGAGCATCAGCTCAACATCATCGATACTCCGGGACACGTCGATTTTACGATCGAGGTGTACCGTTCTTTGAAGGTTCTCGATGGTGGCATCGGTGTATTCTGCGGTTCGGGTGGAGTTGAACCGCAATCTGAAACCAACTGGCGCTACGCTAACGATTCTAAAGTGGCTCGCGTCATCTACATCAACAAGCTCGATCGCACCGGTGCAGATTTTTACCGCGTTGTCAAGCAAGTTGATAAAATCCTCGCAGCTAAACCGATGGTGATGGTATTGCCGATCGGCATAGAAGAAAAGTTTTGCGGCGTAGTCGATTTGCTGACCCGCAAAGCCTGGATCTGGGATGACTCCGGCGATCCGATGAACTACAAAATTAAAGATATCCCCGCCGATATGGTCGATGATGTCGAAACTTGGCGCGAACAGTTGATCGAACTGGCCGTCGAGCAAGACGACGCTCTGATGGAACAGTATCTCGAAGGCAACGAGCCGAGCATCGAAGACCTCAAACGCTGCATTCGCAAAGGTACTCGCGATCGGGCATTTTTCCCCACCTACTGCGGCTCATCGTTTAAAAACAAAGGCGTGCAGTTGGTTCTCGATGCCGTAGTTGACTACCTGCCGAACCCGATGGAAGTCACACCGCAGCCAGAAGTCGATCTCGATGGGAATGAAACCGGCGAGTTTGCGATCGTCGATCCCAACAGGCCATTGCGGGCACTCGCGTTTAAGATCATGGACGATCGCTACGGTGCTCTAACCTTCACCCGCCTGTACTCGGGTACTCTGTCCAAGGGCGACACCGTACTCAACACAGCCACAGGCAAAACCGAGCGCGTCAGCCGTTTGGTGGAGATGCACGCCAACTCTCGCGAAGAAATTGAATCGGCCCAAGCAGGGGACATTATTGCGATCGTCGGCATGAAAAACGTCCGCACCGGACACACCATCTGCGACCCCAAAAATCCCGCAACCCTAGAGCCGATGGTATTCCCCGATCCCGTTATTTCGATTTCGGTCAAACCGAAACAAAAAGGCGGCGAAGAAAAAATGGGAGCAGCCCTCACCAAGATGGTGCAAGAAGACCCATCCTTCCACATGGTGACGGATCTAGAAAGTGGCGAAATGATTCTTAAGGGGATGGGCGAGTTACACCTCGACATCAAAGTAGACATTCTCAAGCGCACCCACGGCATCGAAGTAGAAGTCGGCGAACCGCAGGTAGCCTACCGCGAGTCGATTACCAAGCGCCTCGAAGACGAATACACCCACAAAAAACAATCAGGTGGTTCCGGTCAATTTGCCAAAATCGGCTACGTGATCGAGCCTGGTGAGGTTGGAAGCGGCTTCCAGTTTGAGTCAAAAGTGACAGGTGGTAGCGTGCCGAGAGAATACTGGCCAGCCGTCGAAAAAGGCTTTGAAAGCTGCATCGACAAAGGCGTCTTGGCTGGATTCCCCTGCCTGGACTTGAAATTCACGCTTCTAGAAGGCGGTTTCCACCCCGTTGACTCGTCAGCAATGGCTTTTGAAATTGCTGCCAAAGCAGCCTATCGTCAGTCTCTGCCGAAAGCTGGGCCTCAGTTGCTCGAACCGATTATGAATGTCGATGTATTCACTCCAGATGATTACATGGGCGACGTGATCGGAGACCTCAACCGCCGCCGGGGGATGATGAAAGCTCAGGAGACAAGTCAGACAGGAGCGCGGATCAAGGCAGATGTGCCGTTGAGCGAAATGTTTGGCTACATTAGCGACTTGCGTACCATGACATCTGGGCGCGGACAATTCTCCATGTCGTTCTCCCACTATTCTCCTTGTCCAAGCAACATCGCTGAAGAAGTGATCAAGGCGGCAAAAGAGCGTCAAGCTGCGAAGTAGTAGTGCTTTTGACTCCCGGTAGGTGCTATCTGGAGTCAAACAGAACAATTCAATCCCCGACAAATTCTACGAAGTCGGGGATTTAATCTAGATAATAAGTACAGTGAGGTTCGACAAAAAAATATGATTGAGTCGATCGCAACACTTTCACTAACAGACTTCCTCGCTCAACCGGATATTGAATCCTCGCCTGCATGGGAATTTATTCTGGGACGAGCAGTTCAAAAAACTATGCCAACCCTTTTTCATTCGCGACTGCAACACAACTTGGTTAACTATATCAACGATCGGACTGATCGATTTGAAGCGATACCAGAGTTGCGTTGCTTGGTACTTTCCTGCTCGCCAGTACCAGATATAGCGATTGTAGCAGGCGATCGGCTTACCGATGAAGACGGACCACTTAACGGCGCACCGGATTGGTTAATTGAAATTCTATCGCCGGATCAAAGCACTTTAAAATTGCAGAATAAGATCCTCCACTGCCTCATTAACGGCACGCAATTAGCATGGCTAATCGATATCTCTCACCAACAAGTTTGGGTATGGCAGGGTGAGGAGCTACCTATAATCTGTTCGGGTGCAGATATTTTACCAGTTTTAGGTATTCTCCCGGAACTTACGGTTGATGCTGTGATGGCTATGATTCGCCGACAGTAGGCATTTTATTAGAAAACTGGGTTTAAAACCCCGTTGATAGTAATTAGGGTTTGCTGAATATACCGCATATTGCGTGGTCTGGGTTTGCGATCGGCTTATTCAGCAAGCCCCACATATTAGATAGTAGAACCACGAGCAGACTTCAACAACATCTTGATTTGTTCAAGACTTAATGGTGGTGAACTACGATGAATCATAGCGTGACAATTTGGGCAAACAGGACGCAAATCTTTTATAGGGTCAATTTCATACTCTTCTGCAATTTCTGAAAGGGGTTTTAGATGATGAACATGAATGAAACCTTTTCCTGGTTGTCCAAAAGTTTTGCCAAAATCGAAATCACAAATATAGCAACTTGAACCGTAATAATCAATACATTTTTGCCGAGCTTTAGGCTCTCGTTCATAGGCATTGACTGAAACTTGCCGTACTGCCCCTTCACGAAATGTTTGTACTAAATCTACTTCATCAGGAAAGAATTTAGTAGTAGTTACAGATTCCTGAACCTGAAGCGGACTTTGCCAATCCCACAAACATTTTAGGTAGTCCTCAAAACGGTCTTCCTCACCAAGAGACACATTTATTGCAGCACGAAAGATAGCAAAGAGTTCGACAAAGTTATCAATCACTGGCTGAGCTGCATCTAGGTCTTTAATAGGAAGAACTAGGGATGGACTCCGAATAAAGGTAGTTTTCCAATCTCGTTCAGGAGCCAATTGCAGTATGTTAATGAACTCATCATACTCTAACTTTTTATCTTCTTCCGGTGTAATAGTATCAGAGTAAATATAATATTCACCCTGCTTCAAAATCTTAGTAACATCTTCCACATGGTTCTTCAGGACTTGGACAATCGGATTCCTTTCTAGCACTTTTAATCCAAAAAAGTCCACACACAAGCTATCAGAAGTACACACGAACCTATGTTGGAAAAACCAATTTTTTGTTTCTCTTAGAGTTAAGCCAGCGGTTGCTATTCCCACGGGCTTGGTTTTCTTGGCTCCAGATCGATGAGCTGGTGTAGTCGTTATTCGACAATCTGGTGTAGTCGTTATTCGACACTCTGAGAGTACATCTGTGCCATAAACTTGGTGAATTTGGTCACAAGCTTGTTCAATGATTATTTTAAGCTTAGGGACAAGTAATTCTTGTAGCTTATCAGCACGCACTCGATTGTCTTTGACTGAGAAGAGATATTGTTCAGCAGACCCTATCAGTGGCAAGTCAACGATTTGTGACAATTTATATTTATTCTCCGACATGACAAGTGCAACGAAAACTAATCGATATTTTAGCTTTTTTTCGACATATCCTGAAATAGGTCATGCTTCCCCGGCTCCTAAAACTTGTGCTGTGGTGAGTTTGAGCCTTGTAGGGTGCGTCAGTTAGAATACTTACTGGACAAGGGAAACGCTTATGGACTGACGCACCCTACTATCGTCTTTTAAATGCCGAACAGCTTATGACTCAAATAAATCCCGATCGCACTACTGGAACAATTGCGATCGACGTTTGCGCTCAATCAAACGGGCAGTATCTTTGTCAGATTTCATCATCTCTGAGCGATCGCCCCGATGATAGCATGAATTTTTACGGACAAACGAAAGAACACGCGATCGCGATCGCCCTGGAAAATTTAGCCTCTCGCTACCGCCAGCAAGCCGAAGACTCTCAAAATATAGATTGGGACGCGGTGGAACTTTCAGATTCTGGAGAACCAATTGAAAAACGTTATCACGTAATTTTGCACTACGAACGAATTGCTAAGGATGAATCTAAGTTTGAGGCGATGCACAATACAATGATGGGAAATACAGTAGTTGAAAATGCCAAAATTTCAATAATTGAGATCGAGCCCGATATTGAAATCGAGGCCAGAGGGCTATCAAAATATTGAGTCCTCTGGACTTAGGTGCAGATGGGCATCTTACCCTACGCATCAGCGATCGAAACGTGAGTTTGAGGCGGCGATCGACTAGAAGCGATCGCATAATTTCAAATCCCCAAAATTTCTTTTCTATTACTCCCCCGCAAAATCTGCCCTAAACTTCTCCACAACTCGATTTAACTCAACAGAATGAGAAGCCTTAAATAAAATCCGATCGCCCTTTTCGACAAATCCCAACAACCGCTTTGCTAAATCTTCCCGCCCATCGGGCGCCGTAATATCTCCTATCTCCACAAAACGCAAACCCGCCGCGCCCGCCGCCATCGCCGCTGCTTCCTCAAAATCAGCAAAAACAAACAAAGCATCAAGCTGCAAATCTCGCGCCGCCCTTCCTACTTGTCGGTGAAAGTCGATCGCCCTGTCGCCCAATTCCTTCATCGTTCCCAACACCGCAATCCGGCGCTTTCCGGGAGTATCTGCTAACAGTCTCAGGGCCGCCAACATCGACTCCAAACCAGCATTGTAAGTCTCATCCAGAATCACAATATCCTGCGGCAAATCGTAGCGGCGCGCCCGTCCATCCGGTAACTGCACGGACAAACCTTGCTTTAAAACTTCCCAATCAATACCTAAAACTTTTCCTACCGCCAAAGCCGCCAAATAATTTACAGCATTGTGACGCCCCGGTAATGGCAGCGGCAACTCTAAACCATCTAGAACTATGGTATTATTATCTAGCAATTCCCCGCACAAATCGCCGCCTTCTAAGCCGTAGGTTAAAGTTTTTCCAGACCAAACATTCGCCGCAGTTGCAATTAATCTGTGATTGTCGTGATTGAGAATAGCTATGCTATCGGCCGGCATTTCGGCTAACAGTTCGCACTTAGCGATCGCGATCGCCTCTTCCGAACCCAATCGCCCGATATGCGCCGTTCCTACGTTAGTAATTACCGCAACAGTAGGACGCGCAATTTGTGACAGCAGTGCAATTTCGCCACTCCCGCGCATTCCCATTTCAATTACAGCATAATTGTGTGACGGTGAAAGCTCCAACAAAGTTTTTGGCACTCCAATTTCATTGTTGTAGTTATATTGAGTTTTAAGAACATTTCCACTCGTTGACAAAACCGCTGCAATTAATTCTTTAACAGTAGTTTTACCTACAGAACCAGTAACAGCAACTATAGGTATACTGAACTGGTCGCGCCACCAACGGGCGATCGACTGGTAAGCTTTTAAAGTATCGTCAACGCGCAACAGCGGAAAATTAGGCAATTCCTCTTGCCAATCTCGATCGACTACCGCAGCAATTGCCCCCAAATCCCTGGCTTTTGCCACAAATTGATGGCCGTCAAAATTGTCTCCCCGCAGGGCCAAAAACACTTCGCCCCCCTCAAGAGTGCGCGTATCTGTGGCAATACCTGTCCCTAAAGCTGTCAAAACACCCTCACCCTCAGACACAGCAGGCAAAGGTACAGTTAAAATTTCAGTAAGTTGGGCGATACTTACGCGACAGACCATAACCAGCACTCACATTTAAATAATTATTTTCACAGCTAATCCTACCTCGCCCGACCTCAAATTTAACTGATAGGGGGCTGCCGACGGGGATTGACTTTGACAATCCTAATACTAAATCGTCAGCCAACCAAGAAATCCTTACGTACACATCGACAATCTTTACCAATACTTTACAAAGTCTAGGGTGATTTTAGGCCTTGCTAATTAGCAACAATTCATGTCATGCTGGTGTTGGTAAATAGTTTAACTAAGCAAACAATATCGATCGGCTTAAGGTGCTGACAGCTTCCACCCCTAAGCCTCGGGAGGCGAGAAGCTCGGTTGACTCAATTGTTGCGCTGCATCTGCCAATTCATATCTGCCAATGGCGCTTAAAGCTCCTGTCCAAGCCTCGGAGGGTTAATCCACAGTGAACGACTACAACAGACAAAGCCAGGAAGAAGAACAGCTACTTTACAACCACTGGCTGGAGTTGGTACAAGTAGAGCAGCCGGCCGAACTCATCAGCCGCTTTCGCACTTTGTTCGTCCAGGGCACCGGATATCCCGATCGCACGATCGCCGACGCACTCGAAAAAATAGCAGCCTCAAAACACGCCGAACAAGAATTCAAGTACATCCTCAACCGCTGCTGCCACATCATGATCAACCGCTGGCAAACTTACCCCAGCAAGCAAGCAGCCATCCCTGAATTGATCGCTCTGTTTGAAGAAGCCCCCAAAATAGTATTTGGATACAGTCGATCGCGGGCGGCTCACTCCATCCCCAAATTAGTCAATCAATTTACCGAAAGCGAACAGTACCTCACCCTCAAACGCTTAGCCAAAGTCATCACTCACAGCAATGAAGACAGCAGCAACAGCAAAACCCCCGCCACCCTAGCCCTGGGAAACTTAATTCCTCGCTACCCTTACCTCTACAAACACTGCCTCCTCAGCGACGACAGCACCTACGAACAGCAGAAAATCATTAAAAAAATCCAAGTTCAAAAGCAGCAGCAATTTGAAATCGACCTCTCGCAATACGTCGCTCACCAAGTGAGAAAAGCCCAAATAGCTCGCCGGGAAACCTCGCTTTCCTTCGGGAGGAATATACAGCCTATAAAAAACCCCACGCTGTTGAGTGACCCGGAACTGTTCTTTGCCCTCAAGCAATTTGTCGGAAAAGTAGAAGGAGCCGATACCTACAGACAGCTAGCGAGCCGCTTCACGGCGAACGCCAGCACAACTGCGTCCTACGGCTCATTTAAAGACGACTTGTACGAATACCTAATTTCTTCCGTCACCGACGATCGCTACGGCAAACGTCAATTTAACGATAAATTGTATAAGCAACTACAAAATACCTTTCCCCACAACGATGCTCAGAAGTTCAACGAATTTTTAATGATCAGAACTTGCAGCCAGTTATTGAACTTTTTAGTAGTAGAGAGTCCTGCGCGGCCCAACCACTTTGTTTTCATCGACCTGATCTCCAACCTCGGGCCGACCCAAACCACAGGTTTGCTGCTGAAAATCGTGCTAATTTGCGGCAAAGTCAAGCCCTACCTAGAAAAGCGGTTGGCAATTTTGTTCGGTCACTACGAATTTTCTACCCGAGAAGGCGTGGCGTGGTTAGTCAAAGCCCTGGAAAACCTGAATCTAGCTTTGAGTACCAATTTTGGCAATATAGACGTATCTTTCCTGCGGTAGCCGGCCGGCGCCACAACTTTCTCGGGTTCCACCTTGCCAAAACCTCACACCCAGAAACCGGCTGTCTCAATACCCTCAAAGTTTCACGTTTAATTACAACGACCTAATTAACTGCTGAAACCTAATCAAAAGATACTATTCTGTGTTAAAATCCCAAGTGTATCAGATTCGGTTGCAGGCTTTGTTCATTGCTACAGAATTGTCTAAAAACTTGCCCTTCTGTATCGGCAGGGAACTCTCCGAAACTGAAATCTTTGCACTGTCTAAATTTTGGAGTTATTCCTCATGTCGATATACGTCGGTAACTTATCCTACCAAGTTACCCAAGAAGACATCACCACCGTCTTCGCCGAATACGGAACCGTTAAGCGGGTACATCTACCTACCGACAGAGAAACCAGTCGCCCCCGCGGCTTCGGTTTTGTAGAAATGTCAACAGATGCAGAAGAAGATGCAGCGATTGCTGCTCTCGACGGAGCAGAGTGGATGGGCCGCGACCTCAAAGTTAACAAAGCCAAGCCCCGCGAAGATGAAGGCGGCCGGGGCGGCGGCAACCGGGGCGGTGGCGGCCCAGGAAAATTTGCTCGCGGCGGCGGCGGCGGAGGAGGCGGAGGAGGACGTTATTAATTTCCTAGGATAAAGATTTGAGATTGGAGAGTTGAAATTGGCGCGAGAGCTCACCTAGCTCCGAACCACTTCCGGCCGTTCCGAAAAACCTATTCTCTTCAAATTTCCCGATCTACCGCATTAAATATACCAAAAAGCCAAGGGCCTACCCCTTGGCTTTTTGGTATGAGCCTATCAGCTATGAGTCAGAAACCTGCTGGACGAATCCTTTGCAGTACCGTCACGTTCTAATCGTCAGGTTCGATGCTGCTGCTCAATCCGTGATTGTTGAGCGTTTCAGCGTAAAACTCAGCGTGTTCGAGAGCGCAAACAATCACCAGTCCCATCCCGTTAGTGTGGGCTTCCATCATCACATTCACAGCCTGTGGCTGAGTCAGACTCGGTACCGTCGCCATCAAAGTCTGCACCACGTACTCCATAGGATTGAAATCATCATTGTGCAGCAGAACGCGGTAGCGCGGTGCAAGCTTGCGGACTGTGGAAGGCTTTTGAATAATTTCGACAGACACTAATCTATACCTCCTGACTTGTAAAATGTTAAAATTTGTCAATAATCTTGAGCCGGGTTGCTGGGCTGTGCAAGACTATCTCACTTTCAGTTATTTTAATTTGAAATCTCCAAATTCAGACAAGGCATTACCCTGGTCGATCGCCAACTGTGAACCCAACACCAAACGCAGAGGAGGTGTCCTGGGCCAGTACCCACTACCTTCCTAGCGTCATAATGTTAGAAAGGCGATCGGTTAAAAACAACAAACTACTACCTGTTGAGTCTCCAGAACTGACGGAACATTATATTATGAAACGCAAACCTAAATCCTACAACGACGACAGATTCAGCGGCGAATCCCGAGATGAAGACTCCGGCTCATTTGGCGGACAGTCGCGGCGCCAACCTCAGTCTGGGAAACCCTCTTTCCTGAATTCCGCCACCATAGGGATTTTAACAGCCGTCTTTATTCTGGGAATTGGGATTGGCATTGCCTTTAGCTCCACGGCTACGATTAGCCCAGAGAACGTAGCATCCCGGGAATTTATCGATCGCAGCGCCCCGAACCCCGAACTTTGCGTGCAGTTTGGAGCCAGCGCGATGGTGACAGATATGCGCGCCTACGTCACCCTCAACCCTTTCAATGTCTACATTTCACAGCCGACTATGCGCCCCGGATGCGTGCTGCGAACCAATAACTGGGCAATTCTCGAACAAAGAAAACTCATCAGCCAAGACCAAGTGCGCGATTGCAAAAATCGCATGAATACATTTGGCTTCACCGGTACCCTGGAAAGTCAACCCGACATCAATTGTATCTATCAAAACGACAGCGCCAAAAATTTGTTTATCAACCAGCCCGGTTCGGTGGCTCCATCCACAGACAATCAAAATTTCTAATTTTGATGATTGGAGCTATCGACTTAAAGCTACTGTTTGGGAAGCGGTTCACCAAAGTTGATTATCCGCCGTTCGGGTGCGGATGGACGGGGTACAGGAGCAACACGTATCCCCCGCCGTTCTTGAACCGCAACCCTGACTAAAGGCACTGTTATCGGTCGGATTTGGTCGTTTTGGGTTGCCGGCGGGGAAGAATTGCGATCGTAAGTTAGAGTGGCGATCGGGGCAGAGTTGGGAGTTGTTGCCGATCGGTCATGCGGTACTTCAGGGGCCGATCGAGCAGGGGTTTCTGCGGTTTCCGGGGCAGATATCGGTTCGATCGACGGAATCAGCACCCAGCGATTTGCTGTCCCAATCTTTTGGAATAGAGTTCGATCGGGCCCTACAGCAAACCCTGGTGCCAACTCCATCACAATTCTCGCTTTTCCCGGTTGAATTTGACTGACTCCCACGGAACGCACCATGCCTTCTGGGTAAATCTGAGTTGCATCTACTCCGATCTCAGTATTGGGCAAATCCACAGCAATTTGACGGGGATTTAGTAGAGAATACTTGGGCGTTGTTCCCTCTGGGAGGTTAATTACGAGTTCATTCGCTGCCGGATCGAATTGCCAACTTGGGACTGTGGAAGCGTTGGCTTGTTGCTGTCCTATTTGCGTCGAAACTAAGGCGGCGACTGCTAGACTCAAACTCAGTGACTCGATCGCGAACAATCCAGGTACGAGAGAATTAACAGTCAATTTTTGTAAGTCTCCCCAAAAGCTTGGGAGTAATTTTTTGTAGGGCATGGCTGCTGCGTGAAAGTTCTGATGTGAAATAGATTATTGATGGAAAAATTTTGCCTTTGGATGATGCTGAAAGTTTAGCATTATTGTGTGATTTCAGTACGATCGACCGCTCCTTTGTTGGTAAATTTAGCTTAGACAATTATTCAAATCCTTCCTCTTACTGGCTAAAATATCTAGATATTGATGTTTGAGCCACTATGTCTTGAGGTAAAGCAGTATGGTGACGGAAAAGATTACTCTTAGTGAGCATAAATTTGTTATTTTACACATCCATGAAACAACAAAACTGGTTCATCGAGTCAATGTCCACACACCTAATGATTTAGTGAAGGAAAGTACACATCATTATCCAATGGGAATCACCAGACAAGAGGCTATTAAATTGTTCTAACTCTAATCTTTCCATAACAGATTAGAACTACCCTTTAGAGCTCGATACCAGATATGTGTAATTTAGTGTAATATAGATGACCCAAGTCTGGCTCTGTATGGCTTTGGGAGAGTTAAAGATTATCAGCCAGATGATTTCTTTGCTCAAATCTAAAATTTATGCAGGATAATACTTTCCGGGCTTACCTTGCACTTTTTTACACGAATCTCGGCTGAATGCGACATTAGTTTAATATTTTTTTCAACAATGGGTTGATAAAGATAACATTATCTAGGTATAACAATGTACCAGTTATGGCTTTTGTGATTCATCAAAGCATAATGTCTGAAGTCTATAGTCCACAAAGTTTCGTCAAAATCTTCATAGGAATTAATTTCCGAATCAGCAATTAACTCAATTCTATCTCGAGTTGTACAAATCATAATTTTACCAAGATTGCCAACAAACTGTTGAAAATTGCTGGTTAACGAATAAAATTTTACAGAAGCAGGCACTTTCGGGTGAGGACACATAATTAGTAAATCATAATTACCATCAAGTGACTTCAATATCTCAACTTTTCCGTGGCTAATACAAGTTTCTATCAAAGTCCGATTAGATTTGTCAAGTGTACTGATGAACTCAGATAAGATAGTGCTTGAGTTTTGAGCTGCATTTTCTAGTATCATAATAGGCGGTTTCTCCGAAGAGTTAGGCTGATTACATATCTCGCCATTCGGCATAATTGCATTAAAAAAATTTGCTTTTTTTAAGTTTGTTTCACTCAGGTTAGCATTTTGAAGATTAGCTTCACTCAAGTTAGAACCTTTAAGATTAGCTCCACTCAGGTTGGCATTCTCAAGATTAGCTCGATTCAGGTTTGCATTCTGAAGATTAGCTCCACTCAGGTTGGCATTCTGAAGATTAGCTCCGCTCAGGCTAGCATACTGAAGAGCAGCTTTAATCAAGTTAGTTCGGGTAAGGTTTGCTTCACTTAAATTAGCTTGCACCAGATTCACTCCCGTTAAATTTGCCTTACTCAGATTTGTCCTGAACATATTCGTAAAACACAAATTAGCTCCGCTTAAATTTATCCCACTTATATTCACTCCAGCCAGTTTTAGTCCATTATTCACTCCAGTCAGTTTTAGTTCATGAAAATCTCGTTCTCCATTGGCATAACGAAGCAAAAAATTTTGTTGGTCTATTTCAACATTTTCAGAAACTTCTAATTTTACTGCGGATGAATTAATGTCTTCATTTGAGCTATTTAAGCTAACCTCTGTACTGCGGTACAAAAGATTTTGTTGGTCTATTTCAATGTTTTCAGAAACTTCTAATTTTACTGCGGATGAGTTAATGTCTTCATTTGAGCTATTTAAGCTAACCTCTGTAATTCCGGCTGAAGCTATTTTGTTTTGATTGTCAGTATGCAATGAATTCAAAATCCATTCCGTCTGTGCAGATCTTATTGGTCTTGCACGAAGACTATCTGTTCTCCATCCAGAGTGAGTCTTTCTTTCTACTGATACATGATTAACAAAAATCCTTTCTGGTGGAATATACCCTCTAGGTTCTAGAAAAGTTTGAATTTTTTGCATGAGCTTTTCTAAATGTGGCTTGATTAAATCTGAGTCTATATCATGATCCGTGCAAATCTTCCAAGAGGTATATTTATCAGAACCTAAAACTTTAAAAGACTGTACAACATCACAACCGTAAAAAATATTAATACTCTTACAAACAAAATCTTTCCACTGCTCTAAACTGCTAATTTGCTTAGGCATTGGTAAATCAGAAGATAAGTAAGCTTATTTCGTTTCAGGTAATACATCAAATTCTTTCGATTGCTGTGGCTTGTTTTCAATCTCAACAACCTGAGAGTTAGGAAGCATTTTGAGATTTTCAGCCGGAGGTAAATCGGGGTTAATTACAGAAATACTCTCTTTAGCTAACAGCTTATTCACACAGGCATTATAATGCTCTTTAAACAGTTCATAGCTATAATAAATTGTTTTCCAATAACGGTCTTTTCGCTCAAACTCAACCTGTAATGCTTGCTCCAAAGCGCGAGGGCCAAGATCGTCATTAACAAACTTTTGGGCTAAAGCGTCTAAATCGTGATTGTCTCGCTCTTCAAATAAAAAAAATGGTGGTTTTTCTCCTTCATTTTGAGCCACATGACGAGCAATATGAAATAAATTTATTAAAACGCTTTCATTCGGCCATTCACCTACTATCTCGGCGGTAATATCTTGCTCGTAAAAAGCTTGAATACACAATTCTTTGATCGATTGATACTTATTATCAAAATTAATGTCAATTTCAGCAAATTCTTGATTGGAAGCTTGAGCAATACGGGAGCATCCCAATTTGGTAAAAAGCGTTTTTTAGGAGTGCGAGCGTCTCGCTCGCGGCTAGATCGCGAGCGAGACG